>NZ_DBHIUY010000004.1:0-233056 GCF_057272215.1 Selenomonas sp. | reverse complement strand
GATTCATTTCTGCATTGTTTAGTTTTCAAGGAACACCGCCGAATTCTTTCGGCTGCTTGCCGCTCATTTGAGCTAGCTTATTTAGTATACTCGCTTCGGTGAATTTTGTCAAGCGCCGTTTTTATGTCCGCCAGGACTTAGGCGCTGTTCTTCTCCAAATCTTTCACTTACTGTCCGCTCTCTTCGCGACTTGACCTATTCTACACGAAGACTTCGCGCCTGTCAACATCTTTCTTTTCTTTCATTTTGTCCACTGGAATAGAACAAAAAAGAGGAGCCGCTTGCCACAGCCCCCCCTTTTTGTTCTTTCACTCTGCTTCTGTTTCCAGCTTCATCTCCACCACAGGCGCAGCGTCGCGCTTCCTCGCATAGAGCAGATAGTAGAGTCCCGCGCAAAGGAGTGCGGCTGCACCGCACGCGGCATAAATCCCCTCGAAACCAATGCCGTCCTTGAACGCGCCAAGCGCATAGGGACCGACGCCGAGACCGAGGTCGAGAGCGATAAAGTACGTCGATACGGCGACGCCGATGCGGTACTCGGTGACGAGCTTCACGCAGATCGCCTGCCCGTTTGACATGAACGTGCCGTAGCCGAGGCCAACGAACACGCCCGCAAGGAGAAGCGTCCAGCTTTGCGCCGTGACGCTCAGGAGCAGAAGCCCGATGGCAAGGCACGCATACGTCGGATACATCACGAAGTCCTCTCCCTTGCGGTCAAACATAACGCCGGCGACAGGACGTGCGAGCGTGATCGTCAGAGCGTAGACGAGGAAGAACACCGTGCCTGCGCCGATGAGGCCAAGTTCCTGCGCATACGTCGCCAAGAAGCTCAGGACGCTCGAATAGCTGATGCCCATGATGAACGCCACGATGGAAATGGATGTGACCTTCGGTTCTAAGAAGTTGCTGATACTGAACTTCTTAAGCTCTGCCTTCTTCTCTTCCGAAAGCTCCATCTCCGGCACCTTGAGGGCGACGATGGCGGCGAGGCAGACGACGAGCATGACGACACAGAAATCAATGATGTAATTGAACGTCATCGCATGTTGCATGAGCATACCGAGGAACGGGCCAATGGCGGCAGCGAGGCTCATGCTCAAAGCATAGTAGTTGATGCCCTCGCCGCGGCGTGTCACAGGAATGATGCTCGATACGATCGTGCTCGTCGCCGTCGAGGCGATGCCGTAGCCTATACCGTTCAGACAGCGCACGATGTAGAGCATGGAAAGGGAGTCGACAAAAAAGTACAGGAGCGTCGTGGCAAGATAGAAGATGATGCCCGCATAGAGCATGAACTTCCTTCCGTAAAGCTCGATGGAATGACCGGCGACCATACGTGCGAGCAATGTGCCGAGGATGAAGATGCCGGACGCCAGCCCTGCCTCGCTCATCGACGCATTGAGCGTCTTGATCGCTTCGGATGCGATGATGACCATGAGCATGTAATAGATGATATAGATCAAGAAGTTCACCAGGGTATCAAGAATGAACTCCTTCGTCCATAACTTTTCATGTTCCACGTTTAACAACGACCTTTCTTTGCCGAACGCGTTCCTTCACGCTGCGGCGATTTCTTAAGGAAACGCTGATAAAATGAAGTCGCCCAGATTTGCACAGATGCGCTGTTCCTATAGCGGTCAACGTCAGCCAATCATGCGGCGCACTTCGCGCTTGCATTCTTGGGACGTTTTCGCATACGAGCCGTTGCCCAATCGCCTGCGTCCTTCGGACTTGGCTCTTGGACGGCTCAGCAAGGAGACAAACCGCAGGCGTAGCGGTGCTACGTCGAGGATTTGTTGACGACGAGAGGACAGTGCAGATGTGTGAAGATGGGTGGCTGAATTTATCAGTGGTTCCGTAAAATGAACTGTACCCGATTATAAGCATCAGCCTCCGTTTTGTATAGCGCATAAAAAAGATGGAAGTTATCGCAAAAAGCGATAACTTCCCCGGCAATATTCTTTATTGTAACTTTCAGATCGTACTCTGATAGATCTTCTGAACATGTTCAACGTAAGTGCGAATATAGCGCAGGCGTGGGTTTTCCCTCTTATAGACAAGCACGGCGTCGAGCGTCAGCGCGGGGGCAAGGGAAGCGAAACCCGAAGTGATGCCCAGCGCTTCGATGAAGCGGCGCGGCAGAAGCGCACCCGCCGGGTTCTCCCGGCAGAAATGCACCATCGCATACGGCGTCGAAAGACGCGCCGCCGCCACGGGCATCACTTCACTGAAGTAGCGCTCATAGACGCGATTCATCGACGACTTCGCGGGATAAAACACGAGCGGCTGCTTCGCCGCCCAAGATCGTGCCGCATCGCCTTCGGCGCGCGCAAGGCAAGGCGCATAAAAAACGATGTCGTCATTGGAGAAATGCACGCACTCCCATCCGTCAAAACTCGTCTCTTCCAAGCGATAGACCGAGGCGACGTCGATGCGGTCTTCCAGAAGTCCGCGCCGAATCTCATCTTCCTCCATTTCAAAAACATTGAGGCAGATCTTCTCATTCTGCTTCTGAAAGTACGATACATGACGATTCATGTGAACATCGCCCAGAGCGCGAAGGACGGCGACATTCAGCTCGGCAGGCGTGTGCCTTACGCTTTCCTGCACCTCCGCCACCGCATCCCTCAGCTGCTCGACGCAAAGCTGCGCTTTCACCAGAAACGCCGCGCCCGCCTCCGTCAAGTCGCTGCCGCGCGTCGAGCGGCGGATCAAAGTGACGCCGACCGCCTCTTCGAGCTTCTTCATCTGCATACTGAACGCCGACTGTGTGATGTTCGCTTCCTGTGCGGCGAGCGAGAAATTCCTGACCCTGCCATAGATGATGAAACATTCCAACTGATGTATGCTAGGCAGTTCACTCATGCCGCAGCCTCCCTTCGACAGGAGAATTCCTCCCGCATTTTCTCGAAAACAAAAAGCGGCTTCTGCGCCTAAGCAGAAAGCCGCTTAAATACCCTATGGTGGAGACGAGGGGGATCGAACCCCTGACCTCTTGCATGCCATGCAAGCGCTCTCCCAGCTGAGCTACGCCCCCGTGGACAAGTTACTTTGCTAGTATACAGCACGAAAGGGAAAAGCGCAAGCTCTTTTTGCAAATTTATTTGCTCATTCTACTCGCAGTTTCCACATTCGCCCATCAAGTCCGATTCTGTTCCATCTGCAAACGATGCTGCGCCATTTGCAGCAGGAGCGGAGCATCGACATTCGTTACATGCCGCAGCGTATTTGGTGAAGTCAATATGGCGCTTACCGTTCGTTTCAGATCTTGAAAATCATCCTTTCTGATCTTCGCCTTTACACCTTTTGTTATATACACGTTATTAATATCCGTTTTTATAATCGGAAACATTTGCGACACATTAAAACAATTTTCTTTTCCTTTGAATTGATAGAAACGGAATTTCAAGGGCGCTCTTTTCGCTCGCTCCTTATATTTTTCTATACTGCTGCTGGTGATTGGGACTGCCCAATAAATTCCTTCTCTCGACGGATCAGCAAGAACTAAGCAGCACGGGCGCTTATTCTTTTGCGGAAATGTCGCTATTCTTGCTTGATATTGTGCCAATATATCAGGCTTTACAAAGATGCAATCCCCTACCTCCACATTTCCCGGTGATGCCAACTCTTTTGTCATATCTTCCTCCGCAAACCTTCAGGACATATATCCAAGAAGCCGAATAAATACGAAAGAGCAACCCGAATAAAGGCTGCTCTTTCAGTTAATCACTGCGTTTTATGATTCGCCGCAGGAGCGAGAGTTCAATCACTGCGTTTCGTGATTCGCCGCAGGAGCGAGAGTTCAACCACTGCGTTTTATGATTCGCCGCAGGAGCGAGAGTTCAATCACTGCGTTTTGATCCGCCGCAGGAGCGCCAGTTAATTCACTGCATTTTATGATTCGCCGCAGGAGCGACAACTCTTTTCAGCTATAGCTTATACAATATATCGCTGTTTGTCAAGATACCTTTCAGATGTTCGTCCGAAAGAACGCCCCATCGTCCACCATGAAAAGCAAGGCAATACGGACACGCTGCATTGACGTGAGCAAAACGCCATCATGCGCCCGGATATGCTTTTCGATAGCTGCCGTCGAGAATATGCTGCCACCATGCGCGGTTTTCCAGATACCATGCAATCGTGCGCTCGATGCCCTCTTCGAATCTCGTCTCGGGCAGCCAGCCGAGTTCCGTATGGATCTTCGTCGGATCGATCGCATAGCGGCGGTCGTGCCCCTTCCTGTCTGCCACATACGAGATGAGGTTCTCGGGCTTCTTCAAGGCGCGCAGGATGACCTTGACGACATCGATGTTGGCGCGTTCGTTGTGACCGCCGATGTTGTAGACCTCCCCCGTACGGCCCTTCTGCAGCACGAGGTCGATGGCACGGCAGTGATCCTCGACGTAGAGCCAGTCGCGCACATTGGCGCCATCGCCGTAGACGGGAAGTTTCTCGTCGGCAAGCGCTTTGACGATCATCAGCGGGATGAGTTTCTCGGGGAAATGGTACGGGCCATAGTTGTTCGAGCAGCGCGAGATCGTCACGGGCAGGTCGTATGTGCGGCTGTAAGCGAGCACGAGGAGATCGGCGCTCGCCTTCGAGGATGAATACGGGCTCGACGTATGCAAGGGCGTCTCCTCGGTGAAGAAGAGGTCGGGGCGGTCGAGCGGCAAATCGCCGTAGACCTCATCCGTCGATACCTGATGGTAGCGCGAAATGCCATACTCGCGGCAGGCATCCATGAGAACACTCGTGCCGATGATGTTTGTCTGCAGAAAGATCTCCGGCGTCTCGATCGAGCGGTCGACATGACTTTCCGCCGCGAAATTCACAACGATATCGGGTTTCTCGGCGCGAAAGAGCGCGTAGATCGCCTCGCGGTCGCAGATATTGCAGTGGACAAAATGAAAGCGCGGAATTTCTGCAAGGTCGCGCAGAGATTCATAGTCGCCCGCATACGTCAGCGCATCGACGCAAAGAATCTCTGCATCCGCGTGCGCCTTCATCATATAGTGGACGAAATTGCTGCCGATAAAACCGGCGCCGCCAGTCACAAGATACTTCACGCTTCTTCCTCCCCATAGACGAAATTGAGCTGCGTTTCCCGCTCGGCGAGCGTCGGCGCCGCCTCGTCCTTCGCCGAAAGAACCGTCGGCGCGATCTCCCAGTCAACGCCGATGGCAGGATCGCTCCAAAGAATATTGCCGTCGCACTCGGGCGCATAGTAATTGTCCGCTTTGTACTGCACCTCGACGTCGTCCGTCAGCGTAATGAATCCGTGCGCGAAACCGCGCGGAATCATCAGCTGCCGCTTGTTTTCCGCCGAAAGGCGCACGGAAACCCACTTCGCATACTGCGGCGATCCTTTTCGTATGTCAACGGCGACGTCTAAGATCTCGCCGCGCGTGCAGCGCAGGAGTTTCGCTTGCGCCATAGGATTCTTCTGGTAGTGAAGTCCGCGCAGCGTACCCTTTTCCGCTGAGAACGACTGATTGTCCTGCACGAAGTTGTAGAAGAGACCCGCCTCTTCCATCTTCTTTTTCGACCAGCTCTCCATGAACCAGCCGCGTGCATCGCCGAACACCTTCGGTTCCAAGATAAAGACGCCCTTGAGGCGCGTTTCCGTCACATTCATTCCTTAGTTCCCCTATCCCTTGACCAGCTGCTCCAAATAGCGTCCATAGTCATTCTTCATCAAAGGCTGCGCGAGGCGCAGAACCTGTTCCGCATCAATATGTCCCATGCGGTAGGCGATCTCCTCGATGCAGGCGATCTTGAGGCCCTGACGATCCTGAATCGTCTCGACGAACGTCGCCGCCTGCAGAAGCGATTCATGCGTGCCCGTATCGAGCCACGCGAACCCCCTGCGCATCTTCTCCACCTGAAGGTCGCCGCGCTCCAAGTACGCGCGGTTCACATCCGTGATCTCAAGCTCGCCGCGTGCCGACGGCTTGACTCCCTTCGCGATCTCTACGACATCGTTGTCGTAGAAGTACAGCCCCGTCACCGCATAATTCGAGCGCGGCGTCTCGGGCTTCTCCTCCAAACTGACAGCGCATCCCGTCTCATCAAACTCCACGACGCCGTAGCGCTTTGGATCGCGCACATAGTAAGCGAACACCGTCGCGCCCGCCTCGCGTGCCGCCGCACGCTGCAGGAGGCGCGCAAGATCGGCGCCGTAGAAGATGTTGTCGCCCAAGACGAGCGCACAGCCGTCGCCGCCGATGAAATTCTCGCCAATGAGGAACGCCTGCGCCAGACCGTCGGGGCTCGGCTGCACGGCGTAAGAGATGTGGATGCCCCACTGGCTGCCGTCGCCGAGCATGGCGGAAAACAGCGCGCTATCCTGCGGCGTCGTGATGACGAGGATATCCTCCAGTCCTGCAAGCATCAATGTGCTCAGCGGATAATAGATCATCGGCTTATCAAAAACAGGCATGAGCTGCTTCGACACGACCTTCGTCAGCGGATAGAGCCGCGTGCCTGAGCCGCCCGCCAAAATAATGCCTTTCTTCAGCACGAAATCACCTCTCGCACAATATGAACCTCAACCTTTTTGCCAGATCAATCCCATGAATTCGCTGTGGCGCTTCTTGATTTCCCGTGCGACGACACCTACAATCGTATTGACGAGATCCGCTGAATAATTCTTCTGCGTCATCGGGATACAAGCGTCAAGAATGACGGACGTATCGGGCGCGAGATAATACTTAAACAGCTTGTTGCCGTTGTTCAGACGCATGATGAAATTCGTCACCTCATAGGCGTTGTCATCGTTCAGCGCCTTCGGCGCGAGATTGGCGCGCACGATCACATAGATCGTATCGTCGAAAATGACCCCGAGCGGCACATACTGCCCCTGCACCTCAACGGTCGAGCGAAAGATCACGCTCTCATGCTCATCGCCAAGCTCCTCGCGCTCAAAACTGTCAATCTTATGCCGCTGCAAATACCGCTTGAACTTCTCCGCTGCCTCTACCATAAAATTTCCTCCGTATATGCGAAATTCTTATCTTGCAATATTCCCCAAAGAGACAGGAAACTCCTGCCAAAGATTTATGGAAACACAGATAAAATGAAATCGTCCGAATCTGCACGAATGCGCTGCTTCCATAAAGAAAAGCAGCCCCGAAAGGCTGCTTTTCGCACACGTTGTTTTCCGAAACCTACTTTACCACCATCACAGGAACCTTCGACTCTTCGACGACCTTCTGACTGACGCTGCCGATCAAAGCGCCTTTGAAGAGACCGAGACCCCGACTGCCCATGATAATCATATCGCTCTTCTCCGAGTCGGCGATCTTCAAGATGGCTTTCGGTACATTGCCCGTTTCGACGTGCCTCGTCGTGCACATGTTCTCAGGAATCTTCTCCCAGATACGGTCAAAGACGAGATGGCTCGGAATGTCCTTGTTGATGTTGCTCGCCACATAGACGAAATCGAGACTTGCATTGCACTTCTCGGCAAAAGCGATCGCTTGATCCACAGCCTTGCAGCCATTGACCGAACCATCTACCGGCACGAGAATCTTGTTGATGCTGCCCATAGTAAACACCTCCAAGCGAACTTTTATTTCCTCTGTTGACTATTTCTATATCGAAGCGAAAATCCCTTTTTTATTTTACCATTTTTCTGAAAAAATTTCCTAAGGTCCACACAAAAGACAGACAAAAACCCGCTGCCGAAGCAACGGGTTTTCATACATCAAGGCGCGGAAATCGCGGAGACGGGACAGCCTTCCGCACATGCGCCGCATTCAACGCACTTCTCTGCGTCAATCACATACTGGGACTCACCCTCCGAGATCGCCTCGACGGGACAGGTACCAGCGCACGAACCGCACGAAATGCACTCTTCGCTAATCTTGTAAGCCATGACAGGACACCTCCTTTCGCAGCCGCGCTGCAAGCACGAGCTTGATCTTATCGCCTTCTCGCCTCTGCCGCACGACATAGGGAGACTGCTCATCTATCGGAAAAAAGTCTTTCGCGGGGCGTGTCCATTCAACCTCGCAGCAAAGACCGAGCGCCGCAAGGCGCTCCTTAGCCTTCTGCCACGGAATCCCCAAAACATCGACTTCTTCCATCAGACTTCCATGATTTCCTTTTCCTTGACGATACGCGCATCATCGACAGCTTTGATGTATTTGTCGACGAGCTTCTGCATATCGTCCTGCCCCTTCTTCGCCTCGTCCTCGGTGATTTCTTTCGCCTTTTCGAGCTTCTTCACCTGTTCATTCGCATCGCGGCGAATATTACGGATCGCGACTTTCGCGTCCTCCGTCTTCTTGTTCAGCGACTTCACAAGTTCCGTGCGGCGCTCCTGTGTGAGCTGCGGAATAGAAAGGCGTACCGCCGTGCCGTCGGAATTCGGCGTGAGACCAAGCTCCGACTTCATGATCGCCTTCTCAATGTCATGCAGAATCGTTTTTTCCCAAGGCGTGATCATGAGCATACGCGGCTCGGGTACGGCAATCGCCGCAACCTGGCTCACGGGCGTGGGCTGGCCGTAGTAATCAACCATCACGCGATCGAGGAGCGCAGGGGTTGCGCGTCCGGCACGCAGCGATCCAAAGTCGCGGCGCAGCGCTTCGAGCGTCTTCTTCATGCGGTCTTCCTGGGCATGGAAAATGTCCTTGATCATGCTTCTTCCCCCCCTACAATCGTGCCGATATCCTCGCCGACCGCAGCCTTGAGGATGTTTTCATACTTGTCAATATTGAATACGACGATGGGAATCTTGTTGTCCATGCAGAGACTCGTCGCTGTCGAATCCATGACGGCAAGACCGCGCTGCAGAACTTCAATGTACGCGAGACGCGTGAACTTCTTCGCCCCGGGATTCTTGCGCGGGTCGGAATCATAGACGCCGTCGACGCCCTTCTTCGCCATGAGGATGACGTCTGCCTCGATCTCGGCAGCGCGAAGAGCCGCCGTCGTATCGGTCGAGAAATACGGATTTCCCGTGCCCGCCGCCAAGATTACGACGCGCCCCTTTTCAAGATGGCGCACCGCCTTGCGGCGAATGTACGGCGCAGCGATCTGGCGCATCTCGATGGCGCTCTGCACGCGCGTATCGACGTCAATATTTTCGAGCGAACTCTGCAAGGCAAGCGAGTTCATGACCGTCGCCAGCATTCCCATATAGTCCGCCTGCGCACGATCCATGCCCTTGTCGCTCCCTGCGAGCCCGCGCCAGATATTGCCGCCGCCGACGACAACAGCAATGTCAATGCCGTGCTCACGCACCTTCTTGATTTCTGCCGCAATGGCGTCGACCGTAGGCAAATCAATACCAAAGCCCTGATTTCCGGCGAGAGACTCACCGCTGAGCTTCAAAACGACGCGTTTGTAGCTGGCAATATCCAAAATAATCGTCCCCCTTGCAGAAATCTTTCGATCACTGTCATCGTGCCGTTCCTTTTCCTATTCGACGGGATGGAAGATAATCCTTTTAGGAAACACGGATAAATTCAGCCCCCTGTCTTCAAAACGCAGGAAAAACGGCAGGAAAAAAGCTGCCGCACAGAAATCATTTTCAAAATCACCATGCGGCAGCTTTCCTTATTTCTTAGCCTTTGATCTGCGCAGCGACCTCAGCTGCGAAGTCCTCCGACTTCTTCTCCAGACCTTCGCCAAGCTCAAAGCGCACGAAGCGCTCTGCCTTGACGTCGCCAAGTACTTCCTTGACATTCTTGTCCGGATCCTTGACGAAGGGCTGCTCAAGCAAGCAAACTTCCTGATAGAACTTATTGATGCGTCCCTCGACCATACGTTCTACGATCTTCTCGGGCTTGCCCTCTTCAAGAGCCTGCGCACGCAGAACTTCCTTCTCATGCTCAAGCTCTTCCGCTTTCACGCCCGAACGATCGATCGCCGTCGGCGCCGAAGCTGCGATGTGCATGGCGACGTCCTTGCCGATCTCCGCCGTGCCGCCGGAAAGGTCGACGAGTACGCCGATCTTGCCGCCCATGTGGATGTAGCTCGCAATGCGACCCGAAGCATTTTCATAGCGCTCAAAACGGCGCAGAGAAATCTTCTCACCGATACTCGCAACAGCCTCCGTTACGATCTCCGCCACCGTCTTGCCATCAAGCGTGCTCGCGTTCAAGGCATCCATATCGGCAGGATTCGTCTCAGCGATGTGCTTGACGATCTTGTCGCAAAGCTCATGGAATTTCTCCGTGACAGCGACAAAGTCTGTCTCGCAGTTGATCTCGACGAGTGCAGCGACCTTCGCATCGTCCGCGACATAAGCCGCGACGACGCCTTCGGAAGCGATGCGGCCGGCCTTCTTCTCAGCCTTGGCAATACCCTTCTCGCGCAGGTAGTCGATCGCCTTGTCCATGTCGCCGTCGGTCTCCGTCAGCGCTTTTTTGCAGTCCATCATGCCTGCGCCCGTACGTTCGCGCAGCTCCTTGACCATCTTTGCGTCAATCTTTGCCATCTTGCGCCTCCTCGCCTGCACCTGCCTGCCCCTGACGACCCTCGACGACGGCGCTCGCCATCGCGCTCGTCAGAAGGCGGACGGCGCGAATCGCATCGTCGTTGCCCGGAATCACATAGTCAATCTCATCGGGATCGCAGTTCGTATCGACGATCGCGACGATGGGAATATTGAGCTTCTTTGCCTCGGCGACAGCGATGCGCTCCTTGCGCGGATCGACGACGAAGAGCGCACCCGGCAGGCGGTTCATCTCCTTGATGCCGCCGAGGAACTTCTCCAGCTTCGTCATCTCATGACGCAGCTGCAGGACTTCCTTCTTCGTCAGGACGTCAAACGTGCCGTCCTCTTCCATGCGCTCAAGATCCTTCAAGCGGCGGATGCGCTTCTGGATCGTCTGATAGTTCGTCAGCATGCCGCCGAGCCAGCGCTCGTTGACATAGAACATCTCAGCCTTCGTCGCCTCTTCCTTCACGGCGTCCTGCGCCTGCTTCTTCGTGCCGACGAAGAGAACGCTCTTGCCCTCTTCCGCCAAGCTGCGAAGGAAGTTGTACGCCTCGTCAACCTTGCGCACGGTCTTCTGCAAATCAATGATGTAGATGCCGTTCCTCTCCGTGAAGATGTACTTCGCCATCTTCGGGTTCCAACGACGGGTCTGATGTCCGAAATGGACGCCAGCCTCCAAAAGTTGTTTCATAGAAACTACTGCCATAATTGGTGCACCTCCTGTTTTTTCCTCCGCGCCCCTCATCCTCTGCACCACTCCCAAAGGAGCACAGGGCAGACGTCAGTGCGCGTGCGTTATATAGACACCGTGAAGAATTTTAGCATAGATGGGGTGGAAAAGCAAGTGGGAAAATCAATCTTCCTTCGGTAAGATCGTGTAGCTTTCGAGAGCCATGACGTCTTTGGCGACGACGGTCAGGCAGAGCGCGAGTTCGGCGGCGAGATGTGTTAAAGGCTCGGCGGCTTCCACGGCGCGTGCTATGCGTCCGGCGACTTCGATCTCATAGGCGCCCGCGTGCGCCTTGCTCTCCAAGCGGCGGATGTCGCGGCAGATCTTGATGGCGATGGTCTCGGGCGATTCGACCCTGCCCCGACCGTGGCAGTAGGGGCACGGGCTGTAGATGATGCTCTCTAAGTTCTGCCGCGACTTCTTGCGCGTGATCTCGATGAGGCCGAGCGCCGTGATATCGACGACGTTCGTCTTCGTGCGGTCGAAACGTACGCGGTCGCGCAGGAAGGCGAGGAGTTTCTCCTTCTGATCTTCGGCGTCCATGTCGATGAAGTCGACGAGGATGATGCCGCCGATATCTCTAAGGCGTATCTGCTTCAGGATCTCCGCCGCCGCTTCGAGGTTCGTGCGGTAGACTGTGTCGCCAAGGTTTGCGCTGCCGACGTAGCGCCCCGTGTTCACGTCGATGGCGGTCAGCGCCTCCGTCTTGTCGATGACGATGGAGCCGCCCGAGGGCAGCATGACCTCGCGCTCGCCGAGTCGCTCGATCTCCGTTTCAACGCCATAGCGGCGAAAGAGAGGCTCGCGCTCTTCATAGAGGTGAACACGCTCGGCAAGCTCCGGCGAAATGGATTCGACGAGTTCCGTCACACGGCGATACGCATCGGCATCGTCGATGTAGAGGGCATCGATTTCTTCCGTGAAGGAATCGCGCACAAGGCGCACGATGAGATCAGCATCACGGTAAAGCAGCGCCGGCGCTTTTGCCATCTTATTCTTCGCCTGCAGGGTCTGCCAGAGACGCACGAGGCGTTCGACGTCCTCCCGGAAGCTCTCTTCTGTCTGCCCGTGCGCGGCTGTTCGTATGATGAGGCCCATGCCCTCGGGGCATATACGAGCGGCAATCTCTTTGAGCCTTGTGCGCTCGACTTCGCCCTCGATACGGCGTGAGATGCCGATATAGGATGCCGTCGGCATGAGGACGACGTTCCTGCCGGGGATCGAAAGGTGCATCGTCGCACGCGGTCCTTTCGTACCGATAGCATCCTTCGTGATCTGCACGGGGATCCTTTGCCCGATGTGGATACGCGCCGCAGGCATCGTACCTTTCGCTCCTTCATGCGGCAGACCGTCGCCTATATAGAGGAACGCATTCTTCTCCCAGCCGATGTCAACGAAAGCCGCCTGCATCCCCGGCAGGACGTTCTGCACCTGTCCCTTGTAGATATTGCCGACGAGGTGCGACTGCGACTCGCGCTCGACCTCGACCGCCAGAAGCTCGTCGCTTTCCACGATCGCCATGCGCGTTTCTTCGGGGGTGCAGTTTACAAGAATGGTTTTCATCACATCAACTCCATCGTTGGGGAACTACACGCACAAACGTCCAGTTTCACGCTAAACTTTCAGGGGAAAATCGGTCTTACGATTCGATCAGGGCGAAAAGGTCTTTGCCGCCCGAAAGGAGCGCCGTGCGGTGGATCTTCGCCTGCTTCGGCTCTATGTTCAAGCCGAAGTCGTGCGCCAAGAGTTCGACCGCTTCGCCGGGCTTCAAACTGCCCGACGGCGTGACGGCGATGGCGATGGTCAAAAGCAGCTCTTGACCATCTTTTTCGACGTGCATTTTCTTCAGGTATGCCTTCGCATCAACCTCGCGCGTCTTTTTCGGCAGAATGCGGCGATAGATGACCTCCGGCGCGGCGAAAAAAGCAGCGACGGCGCACTGCGCCGCCTCCTCTGCTCCCGCATAGGGCACGCGCACGCAGTACTCGGCGCGATCAACCGCCGCCATCAGTGACTTTGCCTTGCCCTCGTAGGGCACAAGACGCAGCAGACGCACCCCCTTCGGCAAGGCGGCGGCAAGTCTGTCCCACGCTTCCGGTTGGGAGATGCGATGCGAAAGTTCCACGTCCATGACCTCAGCTTCACTCGTCACACCCACGGCGAGCGCCGAGGCGAAGGAAAACTTCATGTGCGGATTAAACCCCTCCGAGTAGGCGACAGGCAGTTTGGCGCGGCGAATCGCCCGCTCGATGAGAGCCGCATAGTCGAGATGCGAGATGAAGCGGATCTCCTCGCCCTTCGTCAAGAGTGCGCGCAGTTTCATGCCTCTGCCCTCCAATCGACAACCTCGCAATGAAGCGCAGGACAGACGCCGCAGCCCGTGCAGGCTTCACGGCGGCAATCGTGCGTGAGCGCCGCTTCCTGTGCACGCTGCCACTCGCGCCGTAAGAAGTCCTGCGATACGCCCGGACTTGTATGCGCCCACGGCAAAGCTTCATGCAGATCGCGCGTGCGCCGACTGTAGAACTCGGGCGCAACGCCGCAGCTTTGAAAAGCGTCCTTCCATACCTCGTCCTTGAACTGATCCGTCCAGCCGTCAAACTTCGCGCCGTTTCGCCACGCCGTTTCGATGACGGGTGCGAGTCTGCGGTCGCCGCGCGAAAGTGCGCCCTCTAGGACACTCGCTCGCGCATCGTGGTAATGGAAGGAAATGGCGCGGTCGCGTATGCTCGCCTTCAAAAGCTGCTGCCTGCGCTCAAACTCCTCCTGCGGCACCTGCGCGAACCATTGAAACGGCGTGTACGCCTTCGGCACGAAACACGAAACGGACACCGTGACCCTGACGCCGCGCTTTCCCTTGACTTCCTTGTAGCAATCGACGACCTTCTGCGCAAGCTCGGCGATGCCGACGACGTCTTCATCGCGCTCCGTCGGCAGCCCCATCATGAAATAGAGCTTGACCGCTTTCCACCCTTGCTCGAATGCCGTGCGCACCGAGTGCAGCAGGTCGTCTTCCGTCACATTCTTATTGATGACATCACGCAAGCGCTGCGTGCCCGCCTCGGGCGCGAACGTCAGACTGCTCTTTCGCACTTGCTGCAGGCGCTCGGCGATGTCAACGGAGAAACTGTCGATGCGCAAAGACGGCAGGGAAAAGCTCACGCGCTCCCCCTCTGTGTCTTTGAGCAATTCATCGACAAGCGGCGCAAGACATGAGTAATCGGCAGACGAGAGCGAGGTCAGTGACATCTCGTTGTAGCCTGTTGCGTCGAACAGTGTACGCGCCAGACGCTTGAGTGTCTCGGGGCGGCGCTCGCGTACGGGACGATACGCCATGCCCGCCTGGCAAAAGCGGCAGCCGCGCGTACAGCCGCGAAACAGCTCAAGCATGAGGCGATCATGGACAACACCGAGGTACGGCACGATGGGCTTTTCCAAGAACGGCGCTGCATCAAGATCGCGTACAATGCGCCGATGAATTTGCAGCGGTGCAGCTTCGTCGAGAACGCGCAGACCCGTGAACATGCCCGTTTCATCGTACTCGGGCGCATAAAAGGACGGCACGTAGACGCCTGCGACATTTGCGACGCGGCGCAGGAAGCCGCTTCTGCCGCCCAAACGCCCTTCCTTCTTCCACGCAAGCCATGCGTCGCATACCTCGACGACGATCTCCTCCCCATCGCCGAGCACGAAGAAGTCAAAGAAGTCGGCGATCGGCTCCGTATTATAGACGCAGGGACCGCCGCCAATGACGAAGGGATGCTCGTCCGTGCGCTCCGCCGCATGAAGAGGTATGCCTGCGAGATCGAGCATATTGAGCGTGTTCGTAATCAAAAGCTCGTACTGCAGAGAGAATCCGACAATGTCAAAGGAAGAAATTTCTCGGAATGTTTCCAGCGAAAAGAGCGGTATATTGCGACGGCGCATCTCCGCTTCCATATCGAGCCAAGGTGCATAAACACGTTCCGCCGCGACATCATCGCGGCGGTTCAAAATCTCATAGAGAATTTTCAGCCCGAGGTTTGACATGCCGACCTCATAGACGTCCGCCATCGCAAGTGCAATGCGGCAAAGGACGGCTGAGGAGTCTTTCGGCTGCGCGTTCCATTCGCCGCCCGTATAGCGTGCGGGCTTCTCCACAGCCTGAAGCATATCCTGTTCCAACTTGACCATAAATCCTCCCATGAAGCTAAAATAAAAGTTTTGCCTTTCGCATGTGAATATTAAGCAAAATCGTGATCGCAAGCAAATTTGTCGTCAACGAGCTGACGCCGTAACTCATGAGCGGCAGCGGTATACCCGTAACGGGCATGATGCCCGTCGTCATGCCGACGTTGACGAGGACGTGAAACGCGAGCATCGAAGTGATGCCGACGGCAAGGAGCCGACCGAAAGCGTCGCTGGCATCACGCGCAATCTTCACGCCGCGCCAAAGCACGACGAGGTACAAGAGAAGAAGTACGGCTGCGCCGATGAATCCCAGCTCTTCGCCCACGACAGCGAAGATGAAGTCTGTGTGGTTCTCCGGCAGGAAGTTCAGCTGGCTTTGCGTGCCGCCGAAAAGCCCCTTGCCAAAAAGCAGTCCCGAGCCGATGGCAATCTTCGATTGAATGATATGATAGCCGGATCCCAAGGGATCGACGCTCGGATCGAGAAAAACTTTGAGCCGCATCTTCTGATAGTCCTTCAAGAAGAGCCAGAGAAGCGGCGACGCCGCGACGCCCGCCGCGAATGATACGGCGAGGATGCGAAGATTCACCCCCGCCACGAAAATCATGCCAAGAAGAATTGCGATAAATACGAGCGAAGTGCCAAGGTCGGGCTGCTTCAATACGAGGAAGAATGGCAGCGCCACATAACCGACGACAGGCAAGATATCATGCAAAGTGTTGAGCTTTCCAACACGATCTTCCAAGAGAGCGGCAAGTGCGATGATCATGATGATTTTCGAAAACTCCGACGGCTGCAGCGTAATGGGACCGAGCTGGATCCAACGCTGCGCACCGAGCGCCGTCTGCCCGATCAGCATGACAAGGAGCAGCATGACGACATTGACGATGTAGAGATTCCTGCCGTATCTTTGCAGCGCCTTATAGTCAAAATTCATCAAAAAGATCGCAAAAAGTACATTCAAGACGACGAACACGCCCTGCTTCTGGACAAACCAATAGTGCTCGCCGTCGGCGGTATTGATGTGCGTAGCGCTGCTGATGACGACGAGGCTCATGACGATGATCGCCGCCGTCGCGCCGATCAAGGTGAAGTCCATGCGCCTGAGCCAACGCTTGTTCATTTTCCTCTGCGCCTCCGATTCTTAAAACCCAGGATTTGTCTTGGGCTTCATCTTGCTCACGGGAATGTTCGCGATGAGCGCGACGGAATCCTGATCGTTGGCAAGCGAAATCTCCATATCCTTCTGGTTGATTTCCACATAGTTGGAAATGACACGGATGATGTCGTTTTTGATCTTATCCATGACCTCCGGCGACACGCTCAAGCGATCGTGAATCAAGACGACTTTAAGTCGATCATGCGCGATCTGGCGCGACGATTTTCCCTGTTTGCCGAAGATCTTGAGCAACGCCTCAATCATCGCGCTTCCCCCTTCCGAGAATCATATTCTTCAAACGCTGTAAAAAGCTCTCGTTCGGCACTTCGAGGAACGGTACGTCCTCCCCCATGATGCGCGAGACGACGTTGGCATACGCCTTGCCCGCAAGCGAATTCACATTGTCAATGACAGGTTCGCCGCGATTTGCCGAATCAATGACCTTTTCATCGTCAGGCACTTGTCCGATGCACGGCAGCGACAGAATATCATTGATCGCATCCATATCGAGCATCGTGCCGTCTTTGACCATCTGTGCGCGGATACGGTTGACGACGAGTTTGATCTCCTTGCCGTCGTTTTGCAGACGACCGATGATCTTATCGGCGTCACGCACGGCGGCGATCTCGGGCATCGTGACGACGATCGCCCAATCCGCTGCGATGACCGCCGTCTGGAATCCCTGCTCGATGCCCGCCGGGCAATCGACGATGATATAGTCGAACTCATCCTTCATCTCGGCGATGAGTTCCTTCATCTGCTCAGGCTCGATCGCCGATTTATCCGCCACCTGCGACGTCGGCATCAAAAAGAGCGTCTCGTACTTCTTATGCCGCACGAGCGCCCTCTTGTACGTCGTGCGCTTCTGTATGACATCGACGAGCGTATAGACGATACGGCGCTCAAGCCCCAAGAGCAAATCGAGATTCCTAAGCCCCGTATCGGTGTCGATAAGCACGACTTTCTTGCCGCGCTTCGCAAGCCCCACGCCAATATTCGCCGTGGTTGTCGTCTTGCCGACCCCGCCTTTTCCCGAAGTGATAACGATAACTTCTGCCATCGGCTGCTTCCTACCTTTCTATCGGTTCGATAACGATTTGTCCATCCTTTACGAGCGCCCGCTCGGCAAGCTCAGGCTTTTCATACTGCTCGGGCGATTGTGCGATGACGTCGGCGATGCGAATCTGCACAGGCATCAGATGATCGGCGATGATGCAGGCGCTCCTGTCGCCGTAAGCGCCCGCATGGACGATGCCGCGGCAGGTGCCGCGTATGTCGATGCTGCCGCCCGCGATGACCTGCGCACCGGGATTCACATTCCCCAAGATGAGCACCGAGCCGCGGCTCTGCACCTCCTGCCCGCCGCGAAGCGTGCGGTTCACGACGAGCATCTGCGTGTCCTTGAACGTCTCGTCCTCCGGCGCCGACGCTTCTGCTTTCGAAAGCGCCGCCTCGTTTCCGACAGACGGCAGAGCGCCCGCGCCGCCACTTGCCGCGGCTCCTCTCAAAGCGCCGGATAAAGCAGTTTTTGCACCCGATTCCGCCTTCATCTCTCGAAAATACAAGCCATGCTGCAAAAAGAGCTTCTTGAGAACGAGGCTTTCCTTCGCCGTAAACGTCCCTGTACGCCACTCAATGACGGTACCGCGCCGAAAAAACAGTGCGCTTGATTCCAACTTCTCACGAATCTCCCGCTCGACGGCGGAAAACTCAGGCTTTCCCGTAAGTACGAGCAGAAGCCCCGTTTTCAGCCCCTTGAACAATACGCTTTCTTTCTCCATGATTTCCTCGCTTTATGCGTGTGCGGCGATGCGCCGCATGAAGGATTCCAGAAACGACTGCGGCATCTTTGCCTGCATCATTTCTCCCTGATTAACGTTTCTATTATATCAAGTTTTTTGCCTCGCCGCCACTTCTTGACGGACAGCTTTGACTTCGGGCGTATCGAGATTGAATGCCGCATCAAGGATCTTCTTGCCAATCGGCACGGCGGACAGAGATCCGAAGCCGCCCTGCTCGACGATGACGGCGACGACTATCGTCGGGTTGCTGAAAGGTCCGTAGGCGACAAACCAGCCATGATCGCGCCCGTGTGAGTTTTCCGCCGTTCCCGTCTTTCCTGCAATGTCAATCGGATACATCGCGCCAAAAGCCGCCGCTGCCGTACCGTACTTTGTGACGTCACGAAGCCCCTGCTGCACGAGGGAGATGACCTCGGGGCGCACGTCAAGTCTGCCGATGCGCTTAGGCTTGATCGTATCGACCGTCTTGCCGTCGGGGCCGATGATGCGCTGCACGAGATGCGGCTGATAGCGGTCGCCGTTTGCTGCAATCGCGCCCATGACCTGCGCCGCCTGCAGGGGCGTCACGAGATCGAAGCCCTGCCCAATCGCCGCATCGAAAGTCTCGGAAAGATACCAATCGTCCTCGTAAACCTTCTTTTTGTACTCGCGGCTCGGCACAAGCCCTTCAGCCTCATAGGGCAGGTCAATGCCCGTTTTAGAGCCAATACCGAACATGCGCGCGTATTCGCCGATACGGTCGACGCCAAGGCGGTTGCCCATCTCATAGAAGTAGACATTGTCCGAGTGGGCGAGCGCCTGAATGAAGTTGATCGGACCGAGCGCTTCGCCGCCCGCGTTGCCTTTCGGAATGATCCAGTGGCGTCCGGAATCGTAAATGATCTCGTTCGGCGAGACGACGTTCTCCTGCAAAGCAGCGGTGCCCGTGACAATCTTGAAGGTCGATCCCGGCGGATACTCGCCTGTGATCGCCTTGTTGTCCATCGGATGATACGGGTTTTCGTTGATGAGCTTCCAATCTTTCGTCGATATGCCATTGACGAAAAGGTTCGGATCAAAGGACGGACGGCTCACGAGAGCGAGCACCTCTCCCGTCTGCGGATTCAGAACGACGGCTGCCGCCGCATTGGCGCCGATGGCAGAAAGCTGCTGATCAATGGCGCGCTCGGCTGCAACTTGAATCATTGCGTCAATCGTCAAGACGAGGTCGTTCCCCGCGACCGGCGCCTTCGTGCCGAGATTGTTCACCGGCTTGCCCGCGACATCGACTTCCACCTGCCTGCCGCCGTCCGTGCCGCGCACCTCTTTGTCGTAGATGCGCTCCAAGCCGAATTTGCCGATAATATCGCCCGACTTATAGCCTTCATCCTTGCGCTTTTCAAGTTCCTCGTTGCTGATTTCGCTGACGTAGCCGAATATGTGCGCCCCCCACGTCTTGTAAACGTAGTCGCGGATCGGCTGCGCCTCGATCATGACGCCGGGATACTTGTCGCGCTGTTCCTCAACGATCGTATAGACTTCCGGTCCGACGTCCTGCTTGATGCGTATAGGATCGAATCCCACATGCGCGTCAATCTTCTTGTGAATCTCTTCCGTCGGCACATGAAGGAGGGCGGACAAACGCTCGATGACGTCTTCAGGGACCGCTCCCGACAAAGGCAGAAGCGAAACGGTGAAGCTCGGCCGGTTCATGACGAGCGGCGTACCGTTGCGGTCAAAAAAGTTGCCGCGCGGCGCAACGCTCGGAATGATGCGGATGCGGTTGCCGTCGGCAAGGCTCGCGTAATAATTGCCGTCGTATATCTGGAGATAGACGAGCCGCAGAAGAAGCACGATGATGACGGCGACGATGACGCCGCCGAGCACACGCATACGCCCTGCATACTCGTTTTCATTTTCTTCCAAAGGTATATCTCCCCATTCAGACAATAAGACACCTCGCGAGGTGCCTTGATCCTTTTCCTTTCCTTGCAGGGAAGCGGCGCACGGGACGTCATCTCCCCCCGCGCCGCTTCTTCGTCCATTCCTGCATACGATTCGTCGCACGGTAGACGGGATAGGCAAAGAAAATGTTGAAGCAGAGCGCCGGAAGAAGCGTCTTGCCAATGTAGAGCAGACTGAAACTGTAGCCAAGAAGCAGCATGAGGACGAGCACGAAGAAGTAATGCGCCGTCGTCGCCCACATCGTTGCCATCGCAGGCAGGAACACAGGATCCTTGAACACGTTTCGGGAAAAAGCGCCCGTAACATAGCCGATGATCGTCAAGACAAACACGTCCATGCCGAAGAACATGCCCGTCGCAAGATCCTGCAAAAGCCCTGTCATGAAGCCTAAAAATGCACCGCGGCGCGCACCGTAAAGGAGGCTCCACGAGACGGTAAAGACCAGCATGAGATTCACTGAAACGCCGTTCCACGAAAAAATCGGGAAAAGCGACGTCTGCAAAACGAAGAGTCCCAGCACGAACGCCATCCACAGAAGAATCTTGCGGTAGCTGATCATGGGCGCGCACCTGCCTCGCGTTTTTGACTGCTCTGCGGCTGCACAGCAGGCTGCTCGTTCTGCTGGCGCCGGGTCGGCTGCTGCGGTGCGGCAGGCTGCGGTTTCGTCGGCGTCGGAGCCGGCTGCGCCGCTTGGCGCTGCGCCTCTTCCGCCTCGCGCTTTGCCTGCTCCGCCGCCGCCTTCACTGCAGCCGGATCCGTTTCCGTACCCGGCGTCTGCGGCGGCGGTGTAATCGGCGCGGGTGGCGCTTCGCGCGACGCTACAATGACGACGACATCCTCCAAGCGTTGAAAATCAACGGCAGGCTCCAAAACCGCATACTTTAAGAGCCCTCCCTCATCGTTCTTCAATGCCTTGACCGTACCGACAAGGACGCCCTTGGGGTAGACGCCGCCGTAGCCCGAAGTCACGACAACATCGCCCTCGACGACATCGGCAGACTTGGGGATATTCTTCATGCGCGGCATCAAAGCGTTCGCAGGATCCCCTTCGACGATACCTGCAACGCGCGACTCCTGCCGCTGCACGAGAGTACCGACAGCCGCACGCGGGTCAAGGATCAGCTGCACCTTCGAGGAGTACGGAGCCGCCTCGACGACGACGCCGACAAGCCCCTTCTCCGTCACTACAGGCATGTTCTCATGTACGCCGCTCGCCGTGCCTCGATCAATGACGATGACACCCGACCATGTCGCATAATCGCGTCCGATGACACGCGCCGCCACGAGGTCAAACTGCGTCTTTTCCTGTTTGTAGCCAAGAAGAGCCTTGAGACGCGCATTCTCGGCAAACGCCTCATTTGCTTCGAGGTTCTGTACGCGCAGCGCCTCCACCTCGTTTTTCAGCAGACAGTTTTGATCGTAGACGTAATAAACTTCCCAAAACTCCGTACTGAGATGATGCACCTTGTCGCCCACCCAAGCCGTAACCGATTGGAAAGGACGCAGCACCGTCAACGCAGCGCGGCTCAGGAATGGGGACTGGAATCTGCCTCTGCCCGCAAAAAAAATCAAGCAGAGGATACAAACGAGCGAAACGAGAAGCAGCCAAACCTTGCGGCTCGACTCCTGATCATCTCTGCGTATGCGGCTCATTGTCTCAGCTTCTTGGAAATCATCACGACGCGCTTCAGAAGCTCGATGTTTTCAAGCGACTTGCCCGTGCCTTCGCCCACACAGGACAGAGGATCTTCCGCGATGAGGACAGGCATCCCCGTCTCATGGCTCAGAAGCTTGTCGAGGTTCGTCAACAGCGCCCCGCCGCCCGTCATCATGATGCCGTGATCCATGACGTCGGCAGCAAGCTCCGGCGGCGTCTTTTCAAGCGTGCCCTTGACGGCGTCAACGATCTTATAGATCGGCTCGTTCAAAGCATCACGCACCTCGCTCGCACGGATGGAGAGCGTCTTGGGCAGACCGCTGACGAGGTCGCGCCCGCGGATGTCCATTTCACGATCAACATCGGGCGTCACGATAGCAGAGCCGATCGTGATCTTGATCTCCTCCGCCGTACGCTCACCGATCATGAGGTTGTACTGGCGCTTGATATACTGTACGATGGAAGAATCCATCTCGTCGCCGCCGATGCGGATCGAGCGGCTCGTGACGATGCCGCCGAGCGATATGACGGCGATCTCCGTCGTGCCGCCGCCGATGTCAACGACCATGCTGCCCGTCGCTTCCTCTACGGGAAGCCCTGCGCCGATCGCCGCTGCCATCGGCTCTTCGATCAAATACGCCTCACGCGCCCCCGCCTGCTGCGCCGCATCGATGACAGCGCGTTTTTCCACCTCTGTCACGCCCGAGGGCACGCCGACGACGACGCGCGGACGCACAAAAGACTTCGTATTCATCGACTTTCGAATGAAGTACTTGAGCATCGCCTGCGTCACGTCGAAGTCAGCGATGACGCCGTCCTTCATCGGACGAATGGCGATAATATTGCCCGGCGTCCTGCCGATCATGCGCTTTGCGTCCTCACCGACGGCAAGAACTTCGCCGTTCTCACTCTTTATCGCTACGACAGACGGCTCGCGCAGTACGATGCCTCTGCCCTTCACATGCACCAATGTATTCGCGGTTCCAAGGTCGATGCCCATATCACGGGACAAGCCACCAAAAAGACTCCACATGTTGAAATAAAACTCCCTTCTCTTTGCACACACTCTGTATGTATCTGTAAAAATCTGTCAAAAAGCCTTGTCAATCATAGCTATAATGGCTGATGAAGATACGAGTTCTATTGTATCATACCTTCTTCTTTTAGGGAAATAAATTTATCATAACCTAAGACGATATGGTCAAGCACGGGGATGCCCATGACCGCCCCCGCTTCCACCATACGGCGCGTCAAGGCGATATCCTCACGGCTTGGCGTCGGATCACCCGACGGATGATTGTGCACGAGAATGACAGAAGCCGCCGCCCACTCAATCGCCGCCTGAAACACCTCGCGCGGCTGCGCGATCGAATTTGTGAGCGTGCCTACGGAAATCGTCTTGAGGCCAAGGATATGATTCTTCATGTTCAAAAGCAGCACAGCGAAGTGCTCCCTTCGCTCGAAACGAAACCGCGGCATGACATAATTTGCAGCATCGGCAGGCTCGTGTACGATCACTTGCTGCTCCGCCGCCTTGTACGCAAGACGACGCCCAAGCTCCACGGCGGCGAGGATTGTCGCCGCCTTCGCCATGCCTACCCCCTTGATCGAGGAAAGCTCTCGCACACTCATCTGCGTGACGGCAGAGAGACCGCGCTCCTTATACAGCGAGAGCACCTTCTCCGCCACATGCAGCGCCGAATCGTCCCGGACGCCCGTGCGCAGAAGAACGGCGAGCAGCTCCGTGTTGGAAAGGCTCGCCGCACCCGCCGCCAAGAGCTTCTCGCGCGGCCGTTCATCTTCGGGCAAATCACGCACCAGAAACGCCATAGAGATCGACCCCCGCTTTTTTTGCAAGTTCTGCCGTACAGTGAAGCGGCAGACCGACGACATTCGAAAAAGATCCTTCGATACGCTCGACAAAGACGGCGGCGCCCCCCTGCACCGCATAGGCGCCCGCCTTGCCCAGCGGCTCGCCCGTCGCCACATAACGCGCGATCACCGCCTCAGAAAGCGGCGCAAAAAACACATGCGTCTTGGCGACTGCGGAAAACTCCCGTCCCGCTTTCACCCAAACGACGCCGGTCAAAACCTCGTGCCTACATCCCGAAAGCGCCAAGAGCATCGCTCGCGCCTCCGCTTCATCCGCAGGCTTTCCGAAGATGCGCCCATTGAGCGCAACGACGGTATCCGCGCCGAGAACAGGCAGTCCCGTATGCGCCGCCACGGCACGCGCCTTGATGCCTGCATTGGCGAGGACGAGTTCTTTCGCATCCTTCGCCTCACGCATTTCCTCCGCCTCACTCGCCTCCACGCGAAACGATGCGCCGATTTGCGCAAGAAGGTCTCGGCGGCGAGGTGAAGCCGATGCCAAGATAAACACAGGAATCGCCTCCTCAATAGCGCCGGAAAAGAACGAGTGCAACGATGACGCCGATAAGGCTCATGATATTCGGCGTGAAGGAAAAGCCGAAGTTCACGCTGACGACGAAAAGATCCATCGCCACAGGCGCTAAAACGAACGCCGGATGCGTGTCGGAAAGAAGCGGCGCGATAGACGAAAGAGCATCCACGCCGCGCAAAGCCTCGCCCAAGAGACCGCCAAGCACCGCGCCCGTCAAGATGAATACAGCACATATACCAAAACCGCGCCCCGAAGAAAACTTCACAAAAATCCCCCCAAAGGAAACACCGCTTGCTTCGGCGGCTTCTTGGAGAATCTCTGATAAATCCAGCCGCCCATCTTCGCATATCCATCCGGCGGCTTCCTTTTATCAGCGCTTCCCCGGACCCATCGACAGTCAAACGGCGCTGCATGATTAATTGCTCCTGTTTTTTTCTAGCCGCGCAACATAAATCCTGCTCGACTAAGGTCATTTCTTTCATGCCGTACAGACGAAAAAAACCTCCCCCGCGAACGAGGGAGGCAAAAAAGTCATTACATGAGGTAGCGCAAATAGACGTAGACCGTCGATGTAAGGATCGTCAGAATCATCAGCGGGAAGCCGATTGCCATGAAGCGGACAAACGTCATGGGAACGCCTCTCTCCGCCGCCATGCCGGCGACGATAACGTTTGCAGATGCGCCGATGATCGTGCCGTTGCCGCCAAGGCAGGCGCCGAGCGCAAGGCTCCACCAGACCGGTTCAAGATTCGAAACACCCATCGAACCCATGTCCTGAATCAGCGGAATCATCGTCGCGACAAACGGAATATTGTCGAGGAACGCCGAGACGATCGCACTCATCCAGAGGACGAGCATCGAAGTTTTCGTCACGTCACCGCCCGTGAGGTTGACGCCCTGCACCGCGAGATCACGGATGACGCCCGTCTCCACAAGACCGCCGACGGCGATAAAGAGACCGATGAAGAAGAAGATCGTCGGCCACTCGACGCCGTGCATCGCGTGCTCGACAAACTCTTCCTTGCCGACCAAAAGAAGCAGCAGGAACGCGCCCGCAATCGCGATAAGCGAAGACTCAAGACCCGTGAGCGAATGGAGGAAGAACATCAAGATGACAAGCCCGAGCACGAACAGGCACTTCCTTAGAAGCGGAATATCCTTAAGCTCGTCCCATTCGTTTTCCTGCATCACGAGAGCCTTAAGCTCCGGCTTTGTCGTCAGATGCTTACGATAGAGCAGGACGAAGATCGCTGTGATGAGAATGAGGTTGATGATCGAAATGATCGCGAGGTTCTCGATGAACGCCGCGAAAGTCAGCTCCTTGACGGCGCTGCCGATCATGATATTCGGCGGATCGCCAATGAGCGTCGCCGTGCCGCCGACATTCGATGCGATGACCTGCGCCAAAAGGTACGGCATGACATCGACGTGGAGTTTCGTCGTGATACTGAACGTGACCGGCACCATCAAGAGCACCGTCGTCACGTTATCAAGGAATGCCGAGCAGACAGCCGTGATCAGCGACAAGTAGATCAAGAGGTTCACAGGGTCAGCCTTTGCCCTCTTTGCCGCCCAGACGGCGATGAAATTGAACAGCCCTGTCTTGCTCGTGATGGCGACGATGATCATCATGCCGATCAAAAGCCCGAGCGTGTTGAAGTCGATGTGGTGGACGGCGGTCTCCTGCGTCATGATGCCCATGACGATCATGAGGATCGCGCCGATCATCGCAATGATCGTACGGTGAATCTTCTCTGAGACGATCACCGCATACATCGCGACGAAAATAATACCAGCTATTGTTTCCTGTTCCATAAAAACCTCCTTGCATCTTAGACTGCCAATAAGCACGACAGTCCTACACACACGCTGCCCGCCTTTCTCCGTCAAGCTGGAGAGGCAAAAGAACGGCGGACAGCCGACCGAAAAATAGACGGAGCCCTTGTTTGAACAGACTCCGCCTAAATTTCACTTATTTAACTCTTCCGTGCCTATTATAGCAGATTATCATACATTTGGGAAGAGGGGCTTCTTAATTCTTCCGCAAGCATCGGTGGAAGGATTGCGAAACCCTGTCCTCATGCCATTTTGCGTGACGTCTGAACATACGTCCTGAAAGGTCACTTTGCAAATGCACGAAACGTCTCCACATGCAGCCTCTTGCCGTCCGTCCTGCATACGACGGCGCCATTCTCATCGGTGCGGTAAATTTTTATGCCCCTTTCCTGCAGCCGCTCAACAACTTCATCTGCCGGATGTCCGAAGCTGTTGTCCCGACCGACGCTGATGACGGCGAAGCGCGGTTGGGCGGCGGCAAGGAAGTTCTCTGTCGTCGAAGTCTTCGAGCCGTGATGCGCGACCTTCAGGACAGTGCATTGAGGATTCTTCCCCTCCGCAAGCATAGCCTGCTCCTGCTCCGCGACGAGATCGCCCGTGAAGAGGAACGATGCCGCGCCATAGCTCACGCGGATGACGTTTGAGTACTCGTTGCCCGTCGCGCCATTCGCTGCGCCGCCCTCCATCTGCGGCGCGTAGAGGATATCGACCGCCACGCCGTCGAGATCGATATGCTCGCCCGCCTCCGCAGGAGCTAAACGCTGCATCTCAGGCGCATCGAGAGAGCAGCCGAGCACGCGTGCATACTCGCTGCGCGGCTCGTGCGCCGTCAAGACCATGCCGACGGGCAGTCGGCGCAGGATGCCGCCCGCACCGCCCGCATGATCTTCATGCACATGCGTGAGGATGATATAGTCGAGCCTTCGCACGCCGTAATGTGCGAGATACGGCACATCGACGCGCGAGCCGATGTCGTAGCCGCCGTCGCGCGTGCCGCCTGTATCAATCATCAATGCCCTGCCGTGCGGCGTCACGACGAGCGCCGCATCTCCCTGCCCCACGTCGATGAAATGCACCGCCATCTCCTGCGGGCGCGAAAACTGCCATAAGACGACGGCAGCAGCAGCGAGCAGAAGCGCTGCAAAAAGCGCCTTGCGCCGCTCGCTGCACCATGCCAAAATAATCTTTCGGCGCTCCTCAGACTGCACAAATACGGCAAGCATAGCAAAATAGATGCAGGCGAGCGGGCCGGAAAGCGTCGGCAGATACACCTCGCCGCCGGGCATAGCTGCCAAAAGGCGCGTACACTCGTAGACAAGCCCCAAGAGCAAGCTGTCCGCAAGAAAGACAAGCTTCGCCAAGAACGGCAGCACAAAGGACGCAAGCCCCGCGAAAAGCCCTGCGACGATGACGATTTCCACGACGGGCACGACGATGATGTTGGCGATGAGCGACGAAAGCGACAAACGGTGGAAGTACCACGCGAGGAGCGGCAAAGTCGCAAGCTGCGCCCCGAGTGTGACGGCAAGACTCATCGCTGCAAAGCGCGGCAAAAAGCGCAGGCGCGAAAGCCGTTCGCAAAAAGGCGGCGCGAGGTACAAAAGCCCCGCCGTCGCCGCGAACGACAGTTGGAAACTGACGTCAAACGCCATGAGCGGCTCGAAGAAAAGCAGCCCCATGCCGACAAGAGCCAAGAGCCGCCGCGCGTCGCTCTCACGCTCCAAGGCAAGCGCGAAGAACGCGAGCAATCCCATCGCGCCCGCACGCACAGCCGGCGGCACACAGCCCGCGAGCACGCAGTACAGCACGACGACGGCGGTGACGAAAACCGCCGTCACAGCAGGACGCAGGCGAAGGAGCGCACCGAGCCACGCCATGACTGCCGCCAACAGCGTAATATGCGAGCCGGACACCGAGAGGATATGCACGATGCCCGTCGCCGTGAACGCTTCGACAAGCTCGGGCTTAATGCCCTCGTAGCCGCCAAAGAGCATGGCGAAAATCGCCGCCGCATCTTCCTTGGGCATCACACTTTCCATCGAAGCGCGGTATGCCGAGCGCACCCGCTCACTCCAGCGCAGCACAGGATGCGCCTTCCCCGCTTCCCATGAAACGCCCGGCTTCTTCGCCGATAGACGCGCGCGCACGCCCTTGACCGCCGCCGCACGCTCCACATCAATGCGCCCGGGATTGCCGTAGCCGTAGATGCCCTTGACTTTCCCGAACGCCGTGATTTCTGCGCCGATCTCAGGCAAATCGCCGACCTCACCGCGCATCTCCGAGATGTAAAGCGCTCCCGACGCCGCCTGCTCCTCGCCGGCGAAGCGCACGTGCTTCGCCGCCACTGTATAGCGCACGAACACTCCTTGCGCCGTCCGCCGCACATGCGGCGCTTCGACGAGCACGCCCTCGACTGAAGCCTCACGCCCGATCCAATGCGAAACATCGTCGGCGGGCAAAGCCTCGCCCCAAGCGAATCGCCACGCACCGAAAAAAAGAAAGAGCAGCAAGAACGCCAGCCACGTCCTGCTGCTCTCACGCACGAGAAGAAAAAGCGACAAAAAGAAGAACCCCGCCATGCCGATGGCGAGAGTGCCAAGCGAGACGTGCAGCCAATCCTCGCCGTAGATACCGAGCAAAAGGGCAAAGAAAAGCCCGTTGAGAAAAACGAGCTGCTGCTGTCCTGTCTTCATGATGACTCCTGTCTTTGAACTTCCCAGTAGGAATCACTGATAAACTCTGCCGCTCATTTTCTCACATCAGCGCTTCCCTATATGATTCAGCCGCTCCTAATCATACACATGGATCACAATTCTAGTGATAATTCCCTTTTTCACCGTAAACGACATGCTGTTCGCCGCGCTTACATTGTAGGTGTATACCGTCACCATTTCATCTACCCGCTGCCTGTAGACCTGCATTTCCTTCTCTGGGAGTTTCGGCGCCATGTTTCTCTCGATCTTCACTTCATCTGCCGTGCCGTAAACCTCGGACAGGACGGATTCGGGCATACCGACGCTAATGCCGTCCACAGTGCTCGCTGTCCCCTTCTGATTCGTTTCAATTTTGCACACCGTATATCTTCCATCGCCGCCCCAATCAACGAATTTTATGCTAACACCGTCATAAGTATACACGGGAGTAGAGCCGCTTGAGCGATACCCCGGCTGTCCCAAGACGGAAATGACTTTTCCCATGGAATCATTGCCGTGGATTCCAGCCAGCCCCGCTTGTTCGGCATAGATTGAGCAGCTTATAGGTATCGCGCCGAAATTATAGCTGTATTCCACAGGTCGCCGTGCCAAGCCAATAGAAGAAACGCACACAGCGCAAAAAAGAACCGCCGCCATCTTCTTGCAAGTCTTCGTTTTCAGCATCTTTCCCGCCTCCATTCCCTCTCATCACGCGAAAACGGATCGCCGTTTCCTCACAATACAATCTTGTCCTTCATCTTCTCATACTTCGCATCGCCGATGCCCTTGACGCGCTTGATCTCCTCGGGCGATTGGAACGCGCCGTTTTCCGTGCGGTACTCGATGATGCGCTTTGCCATAGCGGGACCGATGCCCGGCAGCTTGTCCAGCTCCTTTTCGTCCGCCGTGTTGATGTTCACCATGCCGTCGGGCAAAGACCTCGCCGCGCCGCTTGCTGTCGGTGCGCCCTGCGCCGCTCTGCCCTCTGCCGCCACGGGCGCTTTTTCCGGCACGGTGACCTGCACGCCGTCCTTGAGTTTCTGCGCGAGGTTCACGCCATTCGTATCCGCCGTCGGCAGGAAGCCGCCGCAGGCATCGACCGCATTTTTCGCCCGCGCTCCCTCGGCGAGCCGCACGACACCCGGCCGATTGACCGCGCCCGACACATAGACGACGATCTCGCTCTCCTTGACCGACATTTCTCGCACAGGCGCCACGCCCGCATCCAGCTCGACGGCGTCATCCTGACCGCAATACCCCGCATAGAACGCGCCGCCCGCCGCGAGTGCGACGACTGCCAAAAGCACAAGCATCGACTTCTTGAACATCGGCATGGTATTCAGCCTCCTAATACGATCCACAACCCTCGTTCCTCGTCGAGTAAAAATCCCTTTCTCTTATGTTTCTTACATCTTAGATATTCCACAACTTGCAGAATTTTCCTTCTGGTTTTAGACAAATAAAAGAAGCCCGACAATCATCGGACTTCTCTTTCTGTCGTTTGGTGCGGACGAGAGGGGTCGAACCTCCACGCCTTGCGGCACTGGATCCTAAGTCCAGCGCGTCTGCCAGTTCCGCCACGCCCGCATATTGACGCCTCGCCAACGTGACCTATTCTAGCATGAGAACCGCGCCGCTGTCAAACGAACGCGAAATTCCCGTCGCGGAACACAGGCACGCGCTTGCCGTCCTCCTGCACACCGTCAATAGCGAGATCTTTCGAGCCGATCATAAAGTCCTCATGTACGAGCGAATCGTTGACGCCGCGCTGCAAAAGCTCGACGCTGGTCATCGCCTCGCCGCCCTTGATGCATGTCGGGTAGGCTTTGCCGAAGGCGAGGTGGCACGCGGCATTTTCGTCAAAGAGCGTGTTGAAGAAGAGCACGCCGCTCTTCGAGATCGGCGAATCGTAGGGCACGAGCGCGACTTCGCCGAGATAGTTCGCTCCCTCGTCCGTGGCAAAAAGCTCCTTGAGGATTTCCGCGCCGCGCTCTGCCTTGTAGTCAACGACTTTACCGTCTTTGAAGGTCAGCGAGAAGCCCTCGACGATATTGCCGTTGACGTTCAGTGGGCGCGTCGCTTTGACCGTGCCGTTTACGCCGTCGCGCTTGGGCAGCGTGTAGATTTCCTCCGTCGGCATATTGGCGACGAAGGTCACGCCGCCCTGCGTCTTTTCCGCGCCGCCCATCCAGATATGACCCTCGGGCAGTTCGATGGAAAGATTCGTGCCGAGATCGTTCTTGTACTCCAAGCGCGAGAAAGCATGGTCATTCATAAACTTCGCCGCACGCGCCAAGAATTCGATATGCTTCTGCCAGTCTGATGCCGCATCTTCGCCCGGCGCAAGGCGCACGGCATCGAAGATCGCCTGCCAAAGCCGCTCGACGGCAGCGGAGGGCGCGTCCTCGGGGAACACCTTTCTCGCCCAGCTTTCCGTCGGAATTGAGACGACGCACCAGGCGTTCTTGTTGCTCATCAAACGCTGGCGGTACTCGAGAAGCGCCGCGCCCGCCGCCTGCTGTGCAAGCGTCAGACGCTCCGGCTCGACGCCGCTGAAGATCTCGGGATCCGAGGCATGAATTGTGACGAAAGCCGCCCCCTCTTGGGCGCTGTCCTCGTAGAGGCGGCGACGCCATTCGGGAAACTCCGTGAAGACGCTTTTTCTCGCCTTATCGTAGCGCAGGCGTGCAAGCTTTTCGTCGTTCCACGCGACCGTCACATCGTGCGCACCTGCATCGTATGCCGCGCTCGCGACGCGCCGCGCAAAGTCGGCGCACGCGAGCGGCGCGTTGATGACGAGCGGCTGATCCTTTTGCAGATTGACCCCCATGCGCACGATCAGACGCGCATATTCTTCGAGAAGCTCCTCGCGGTTCTTTTCGTTCATATTCCTACTCCCTTTCCTTCAGCGGTACCGCAGGCGGTACGTCTTGCCTTCGGGCAGCATGATGCCGCCGTCGCCCGATGCACCGACGGCTTTCAGCGCTTCCTTGTACTCGACCGGTACAGAAAGCGCCTCTGTCTTGAAGGTCGCCGTACCCGCGCCGTCCAAGTCGAGCGTGAAGCCCGAACGCATTCTCTGCCCGCTGCGCTCAAGATAGTCGAAGTCGCCTTCCCCATCATCGCTAATTTCGCCGCGGATCTTCAACGTCATGCCGATGAAGGCGATGTCCGACAGTCTCGTTGCGGCGCTGTCGGGCATCAAGGCAATATTTCCTTCCTTGATTTCAAGCGAGTCGCGTCCCGTCGTTGCCGAGAGAATCTGCACTTCGACATGACCATCCTCGCTTCTAAGGCTCTGCGACGTGCGCATCAGCTCGCTCCAGCGCGGCACGGTCACTTTGTAGGAATCAATGACGGCGATGTAGCCCGCCCGATCGTCCTGCGCCACCGTGCCATAAAGGCGCACATAGTCGCCGCGCGAGGGGCGCGGTTCAGCGGCGCTGACCCCCTTGCCCTCGACGAGAAGGCGCGGTCCATTCGTATGCATCTCCGCCTGCATTGCCGCACCGTCGATATCGACGACACGCGCGACGAACTGCACTTCCTTGCCCTTGAACTTCGCAGGATTCTCCGAGAACTTCACGCCCTCAACGAACTCGGGGTGATGCGGCGGCTCGCGGTAGACAGCGCTCCTTCTGCCGCAGCCGACAGAGAGTACAAGCAGGGAGAGCAGCGCAAAAACCAGTATGAAGCGCAGTCCTTGTCTTTTCCCTGTCCTCAAAGTTCCAACGCCCCCGTCAAATCTCTCGCATATTCGATGCCTTGCCGCTCCAGATACGCATCGAGACCTTCTGCCGCCTCGACGACGGCACGCGGATTTGCGAAATTCTCCGCGCCGATCTCGACGGCGCTCGCGCCCGCGAGCAAAAACGCCGCCACATCTTCGCCCGTCTGTATGCCGCCCATGCCGATGACGGGAATGGAGACCGCATGTGCCGCCTGATAAACCATGCGCAGGGCGATGGGCTTGACGGCGGGACCGGACAAACCGCCCGTGATATTGCCGAGAAGCGGTTGTCGCCGTTCGACGTCGATCACCATGCCCGTCAGCGTGTTGATGAGCGAGACGGCATCGGCGCCCGCGTCTTCAACGGCACGCGCCATCTGCGTGATGTCGGTGACGTTCGGCGAGAGTTTGACAATCACGGGCTTTTTCGTATGCTGTTTGACCGCTCTTGTCACACGCGCCGCCTGCACGGGATCGGTGCCGAATACGATGCCGCCTTCCTTGACATTCGGGCACGAAATATTGACCTCGATGCCGTCCACGCCATCGACATCGAGCATTTGCGCCATCTCGCCGTATTCTTCCGCCGTCCCCGCGCTGATGTTGACGATGAACGCCGTCGGCAGCTTCGCCGCTTCGGGCAGGATGTCACGGCAGAACGCCTCGATGCCGGGGTTTTCCAAGCCAATGGAGTTGAGCATGCCGGCGGGCGTCTCGGCGATGCGCACGCCGCCGTTTCCCGCACGCGGTTTCGGCGTAATGCCTTTCGATACGACCGCGCCGACATCGGCAAGGTCAAGGAAATCTTCATACTCCATGCCAAAGCCGAACGTGCCAGAAGCGCCCATGATCGGCGTCGCCATGCGAATGCCCGCGACCTCGACGGCAAGCCTTTCCCTGTTCATTCAAAAACCTCCTCCGCCGCAAAGACCGGCCCTTCCGTGCAAGTCTTGCGCCTCTTGCCCGTCGTCTTTCCCTCGAAGGTGCAGCCAAGACAGACACCGAAGCCGCACGCCATTCGCTTTTCGAGCGACACTTCGCATGAAAGACCTGCGCTCCGTGCAAGACGCGCAATGCCGTCCATCATGAGATCGGGGCCGCAGACCTTGACGGCGCGCACCTCATTTTCACAGAGGACGAGCGGCATCAAGTGCAGAGGATAGCCGTGAAAGCCGCTCGTTCCATCGTCTGTCGCGATATAGACCGCTTTCGCATACGGCGTAAAAAAGCGCGTCCAAAAAGTCTCCGGCTCAGAACGTGCGCCGATGATGACGACAGGCTTTTCATGCAGACGATGCGCAAGCAAAAGGAGCGGCGCAAGCCCCAGACCACCGCCGACGAGAAGCGCAGGCTCGTCCGTGAGCGTAAAGCCCGTGCCGAGTGCGCCCTCGACGCTCAGAGTTTCGCCCGGTCGCAGCGCAGCAAGCTCCGCCGTCCCCTCGCCCAAGATGCGGTAAAAGAGCGTGATCGTCCCCTTCTCATCGTCGATATCCGCCACGCCGAAAGGACGTCGCAAGAGGTGTGCGCTCTTCGGCTTCTTCACCATGACGAACTGCCCCGGCTCTGCCCCCGCCGCGATCTTCGGCGAAAGAAGCTCCATCTGCCAAATATCGGGCAATATGGCGCGGTTCAAAACGATAACGGCATCCTCCAAAGTTTTTTTCAAGGAATCGTCCTCCTGTCTTATCGCTTACATCTTTTTGTATTATAACATCATTATCTACGGAAGGAAACAAAAGAAGAAACCGCCGCCACTGCAACGGTTTCTTCCATACGAATTTTAGGGAAACGCTGATAAAACAAAGTTCCCAGATTTGCACATCTACGCTGTTCCTGTCACGGAATTGCCGACGACGAGAGGACAGCGTAGATGTTTGAAGATGGGCGGCTGAATTGATCCGTGGTTCCTTAGATCGGGAGTTTCACTTCGTATCGAAAAGCAGCGTCACAGGCCCGTCGTTGACCGATGTGACCTGCATATCCGCGCCGAAACTGCCGTGCTCGACGCGAAAGCCCAGAGCGCGGCAATGCGCCATGAAACTCTCGTAGAGCGGCTCGGCAATCGCGGGCTTCGCCGCCCTGGAAAAGCCCGGGCGGCGGCTCGAAAGGTCAGCGTAGAGCGTGAACTGCGAGACGACGAGGAGTGCGCCGCCGACATCTTTGAGCGCGAGATTCATCTTGCCCGCCGCGTCGGAAAATACGCGCGTACGGCAGATCTTCTCCGCCAGGCGCTTCGCCTCTTCTTCCCCATCTGCCGGCCCCACGCCCAGAAGGACGAGGAAGCCCTCTCCGATCTCACCCGTCACTGCGCCATCAATGGAGACGGCAGCCTCCTTCACCCTCGTCACGACTGCCCGCATGATCCCATCCTTTCCCGCGGCAAAAACCGCGCCAACAGCAAAACACCCGCCGCCCAAGTCTCAGTTCGTCCAGCGATCGGCAAAGGCGAATACATGTCGGTAGTAATTCTCCGGATCCTTCGCCTTCGCCGCCGCATGCCACGCGCCTTCGACCGTCAGCGCTTCCTTCTGCGGTGCGCTCGACGCCGCCGCCAACTCCTGCATCATACTGTAGGGCACGAGCAGATCGGACGTGCCGTGGATGAAGAGCGTCGGCGTCTTCATGCGGCGCACAGCGTCGAGCGCCGAGGCGTCAGAAAGCGCGACGCCCGTCTTCTCGCGGCTCATATAGTCCACACCGCGCATGATGACAGATGCCGGCAGGTTGAAACTCTCCATCTTGCGCACGAACATATCCTCAGCACTCGTATAGCCCGAGTCCTCGACGACGGCGACAAGGTTCGGCGGCGCATCGTCCCTTCCTGCTGCAAGGAGTGCCGTCGCCGCGCCCATAGAAACGCCGTGCAGCACGACACGCGCTGCAGGATCGACTTCAGCGATGCGCGAAATCCATGCGGCAACGTCGCGGCTTTCGAACGCTCCCATCGTCACATACTTTCCCTCGCTCTTGCCCGAAGCGCGCAAATCCGGCGTCAGGACGTGATACCCATGCGCTATGTACGCTTCGGCATAATCCCACGTATCCGCCTGACTGCGCCCGTAGCCATGCAGCAGCACGACCCAGCGATGACTCGGTGCAGCGGGGGAAAAATGCGTCGCCGCAAGCCGCAGACCGTCGAAAGAGTGCAACGTCCAATCCTCGCTTTGCGCCTCGGGCTTCTTCGGCAGATGGACATTCGGATCGGAAAGACTCGCCGCGATGACGGGCGGCGCCTGCGGATCGCCGCCGCTGCCGCGCGCCAAGGCGAGGTCGACGAAGTAACCGCCGACGACATAGACGAAGGCGCCTGCGGAGAGCGCCGCAAGCAGGAGCGTCGTCGCAATACTCGTGAAAAAAATCGTCGCCAGCGTTCTCATTTGCCCGCTTTCATGCGATTGATGGCGCTGACAAGCGCCATCGCCGACGCCGTGATGATATCCGTATCAAGCCCTGCGCCCCATGTGACCTTGCCGCTTTCCGCCGTAATGCCGATGTATGCCATAGCGCGCGACGTTGAGCCGATCTCAAGCGCGTGCTCGCTGTATGTCAAATCCTTATAGGAGATGCCAAGATTCTCCTGCAAGGCGTTGCTGATGGCGTCGAGGCGTCCGTTGCCGCGCGCCTGATACGTCACGGGCTTGCTCTCGACTTCCATGTGCACCTCGCCCGCGCGTACGCCGTCCGGCGCTTTGCGCAGCAGGAAATCGACGAGCCGCACAGGCGTTTCGACATTGACGTACTCCTTCTGGAAAAGCTCATGCACCTCTTCGGGCAAAAGCTCCTTGTGCCCGCGATCGGAAACGCCCTTGACGAAGTAGCTGAGGTCCTCGCGCATCTTCTTCGGCAGGTCGAGTCCGAACTTCTGCTCCAAGAGATAGCCGACGCCGCCCTTGCCCGACTGGCTGTTGATGCGGATGACGTCGCCGTCGTACTCGCGCCCGACATCTTTCGGATCGATATAAAGGTACGGCACATTCCAGAACTTCGGCTTCTTCTCCTCGCGCCACTTCATGCCCTTGGCGATCGCGTCCTGATGCGAGCCGGAGAAAGCGGCGAAGACCAGCTCGCCCGCATACGGCTGACGCGCGTGGACGCTCATGCGCGTCACGCGCTCGTAAAGCTCGACAAGCTCGGGCATATTGGAAAAGTCCAGCTCGGGATCGACGCCGAGCGCGAAGAGATTCATGGCAAGCGTCACGATGTCCGCATTGCCCGTGCGCTCGCCGTTGCCGAAGAGCGTGCCCTCGATGCGCTCCGCCCCCGCCAAGATGCCCAGTTCCGAATCCGCCACGCCGCAGCCGCGGTCATTGTGCGGATGCAGAGACAGTCGGACAGCGTCGCGGTACTTGAGATTCTGTGAAATATAGGCGACCTGCATACCATAGACGTGCGGCATCGAAAGCTGCACCGTCACGGGGATATTGATGATCGCAGGACGCTCCCTTTTCGGCTGCCAGACATCGAGCACGGCGTTGCAGACCTCAAGCGCATACTCCGGCTCCGTGCCCGTGAAGCTCTCGGGCGAATACTCGAAGCGATAGTCAGCGCCCGCCTTCGCCGTAAGCTCGGCGAGGAGATTCGCGCCCTCGACGGCGATCTTCTTGATCTCTTCTTTTGACTTATAGAACACCTGCTCGCGCTGCGGCACCGACGTCGAATTGTAGACGTGGACGATGGCGTTCTTCACGCCGTCAAGCGCTTCGAACGTCTTCTTGATGATATGCTCACGCGCCTGCGTCAAGACCTGCACCGTCACGTCGTCGGGGATCAGATCGTCCTCTACGAGGCGGCGAAGAAACGCAAACTCCGTATCGGACGCTGCGGGAAAGCCCACCTCGATCTCCTTGAAGCCGATCTTCACGAGCATCTTGTAAAATTCCAGCTTCTCCTCCAAGCTCATCGGGATAATCAACGCCTGATTGCCATCGCGCAGATCGACGCTGCACCACGTCGGCGCCTTCGTCGGATGCTCCTTCTTGAGCCAGCTCAAATCTATCTCAGGCGGCAGAAAATACTGCTTCTCGTACTTCGTGTAATTCTTCATAAAGAACGCCTCCCGTAGCCCCTTCATAGAAAAAGCCTTTCATCCCCAAAGAGACGAAAGGCAATGCTTACGTGTTACCACTCAATTTCGCGCCAAAGCGCGCACTTTAACGGATACCATCATATCCTCCTGCTCTAACGGTCAGGCTCCGGCTCCGCCTACTCCACGTCTGTTTCAGCGAGCTGCTTCAAGGCGAGTTCAACGGCGCTTCCTCTCCGCTTTCCACCAGCCAGCGGCTCTCTATCCATTCTGCGACGCCTACTATTCCTCTGCAACGCATTTGCAATTTGAATTTATACTCTATAGGATAGCATATATGTCGCCGCTCTGCAAGGGAAATTTTTCTCCTAGCACTTCGGCGCATCTTCAAGGACCGCTCTTCTATATTAAACAGAAAGGTGCTATACTGAAAGAAAACACATATTAACCCAGACAGGAAGAACTTTACATGGACGAAATAAAGATGGAAGAAATTCGGTGTCTTTGTCAAAAAGACGCCATATATTGGACGGATCATGCAGGCAAGCGCTTAATCAAACGATGGATTTCTCCAAACGAGGTCATCGATACACTGCTCAACGGCAGTATCATCGAGCAATATCCCGAGGATTATCCATTCCCCAGTTGTCTGATCTATGCCTGCATAAACAATCGCCCTTTACATGTTGTTTGCAGCATCGGCAACAACCAACTCTATATCATCACCGCTTACGAGCCAACACAAGCTTCATGGGACGAAACATTCACCATACGGAAAAAGGAGGAAGGCTTCACATGAAAAACTGTACTTTTTGCAAGGGAACGACGAAAGATGGTTTCTCCACCTTCACGGTCGATCTCGAAAACTGTGTCATCGTGATTCGCAATGTCCCTTCACAAATCTGCGAGCAATGCGGCGAAACTTATTACTCGACTGAAGTCATGCAGCAGCTTTTCCGCATTGCGCAAGACGTCCGCCATAACATGACGGAAATCGTCGTCGTGAATTATCAAACCGCCGCATGACAAAACTTTCTTCCCTTACGCCTCGCTTGTAAACCGTTTTACCTGCGCAGCGATCAATTCCTCGTCTTGGAAATAATTGATCTTCATCGCCGCCTTCATCGCTTCGAGCGTTGCGGCGGCTTTTTTGCGCGCTTTTTCGCTGCCTTCGGCGAGCACGGCGTAGACGGCGCGGATGTCTTTTTCGAGTTCCTTGCGGCGTGCGCGGATCGGCGCCAGCTCATCTTCCAATACCGCAATGAGGAACTTCTTGACCTTGACGTCGCCGAGACCGCCGCGGCTGTAGTGCGCCTTCAAGGCATCGAGATTCTCGTACTCGGGCAGGAACTTTTCGAAGTGCTCGGGACGCGAGAATACGTCGAGATAGGTGAAGACCGTATTGCCCTCGATCTTGCCGGGATCTTCGACGCGGATATGGTCGGGGTCGGTATACATCGACATGACCTTCTTCTTCACCTCCGCTGCCGAATCGGAGATGTAGATACCGTTGCCAAGAGACTTCGACATCTTCGCCTTGCCATCCGTGCCGGGAAGACGCATCGCCGCCTTCTGCGAGGCGAGCAGGCTCTGCGGTTCGACGAGCGTCTCGCCGTAGACCTCGTTGAACTTGCGCACGATTTCGCGCGTCTGCTCCAACATCGGCTCCTGATCCTCGCCTACAGGGACGGTCGTCGCCTGAAACGCCGTGATGTCCGCCGCCTGACTGATCGGATAGGTGAAGAATCCCACGGGGATGCTCGTCTCGAAGTTGCGCATTTGAATCTCCGCCTTGACCGTCGGATTGCGCTGCAGACGCGAAACCGTCACGAGGTTCATATAGTAAGCCGTCATCTCGAAGAGCTGCGGCACTTCGGACTGCACGAACATCACGGTCTTTGCCGGGTCAAGACCGCACGACATGTAGTCGAGCGCAACTTCGATGATGTTCTGGCGGATCTTCTCGGGATTGTCCATATTGTCGGTCAATGCCTGCGCATCGGCGATCATAATGTATATTTCATCGTACTCGCCCGAATTCTGCAGCTCAACGCGCCGCTTGAGCGAACCGACGTAATGTCCAAGATGAAGCCGCCCCGTAGGACGGTCGCCTGTCAATATGATTTTCTTCACGATAAAGCCTCTTTTCCTTTGATTTGTCGGAAAGTGCCGAATGTATGCGCACTTCCAAACTCACTCTTTATTTTACCATGAAGCCCCAAGAGGTCAAGTCGAAGACGCAGACCGATTAGCTAGGCTTCTGTACGGACGGCGCACTATGTCCACAAAGTGGACGTTTGTGCATGTAGCTTGCTATGAAAATCCAAGAGGTCAAGCCCGAAAAGAAGAGCGCAAGGCGGCAAATGCACATCACCATGTACATTCGCCGCCTCGCTCTGCCTTGCGATATTTTCCTTCATCGCTTCACAATCAAGCGTTCCTGCACGCCGTGCACGATTCATTCCGCTTCGGCAATTCCACCTCACGAAACTTCATCGTCAGCGCGTCGTAAATCAGTAATCGCCCGACAAGAAGATCGCCAACGCCCAAGATATACTTGACGGCTTCGACCGCCTGCAAAGATCCCACGACACCTGCCGCTGCGCCCAGAACGCCGATTTCTCGGCTCGTCGGCACTGTCCCATCTTCGGGCACATCCTCGAAAATGCAGCGATAGCACGGACCTTCTTGCGGCACGACGGTCATGATCTGACCGCCAAATCCCGTGATTCCCGCATGAGAAAAAGGCTTATGCAGACGCACGCAGGCATCATTGATGAGAAACTTCGCAGGGAAATTATCTGTGCAGTCGAGAACGAAGTCATAGCTGCGATCACAGAGAATATTCTCGACATTGTCCTCCGAGAGTCTCTCCCGATAGACGTTAACGCGCACAGCGGGATTGCGCGCGGCGAGCGCCCTCGCCATCGAATCTGCCTTCTTCCTGCCGACATCCGCTGACCGATGCGCTATCTGGCGCTGCAAGTTGGAGAGATCGACAACATCATCGTCGACGATGCCGATCTCGCCGACACCCGATGCCGCGAGATACATCGCCGCAGGCGAGCCAAGACCGCCCGCGCCGACGATCAGAATCTTTGCGGCGAGAAGCTTTTTCTGTCCGACTTCCCCAACATCTGCCAAGAGCATCTGGCGCGAATACCGCTCGCGCTCTTCCTGCGTCAGCAATCGTTCTTTCAAGTCCGCTTCCTCGCCGCCCATATCAGACGGCAACGACCTTGACGACGTTCGCGCCGAAGGCTTCCTTCAAGACGGGCAGGCACTCTTTCACGAGCATCGTGCGCTCACGCGCCGTGCGCACCGTGACGAGGAGCGTCGTGCCGCTCTTCGCGAGATTCTGCAGCGGCGCGAGGTACTTCTTGTAGCCCTCTTCCCCGAGGATGCCCTTCGCACGCAAAAGCCCCTCGTGCATCTCTGCGCGAGCCGCAGGGATACGCTCCTCGATCGGACGCATCTTCTCCGCCGTCAGATGCGGATTGTTCAGCAGCCATTCTTTTTCCATCATGATGCGTTTCTCCCTTACAAACGATGCGAAATAACGACGGCATCATCAAGCGATTTTTTCGAGATCTCTATGCGGATCTCCATATCTTATTTCTGCATCAAACCGACCTTGATGAAGGCGATCTTGCCGTTCTTGACGCCGAAGGTCAGATAGTGAAACGGATTGTCTGTCTGCCAATACGTGTAGTAGTCGTAGCCCGGCATACGGTGTTTCTTATGCTTCGTCGAGTCGACTGCACCTGTGCCGTAAATCTTTTGCAGGATCGAGGCGTCCATGCCGACGGTCACGCCTGCGGGCGTCGCCCAGCCGTTGTTTCCCTTGACGAGGACGGACTTCACACTCATACCATCCGCCGATGGCACGATCTTCACGGTGTCGCTGTAGCCGAAGAGATGTTCGACGTAATGCGACTGCACATCTTTCATCGGTCCATAGATGCTCTCCACATAGTCGAGCGACATTCCCGGTTCCACACCGCCAAGCGACATGTCCTGCGGCGTGATCCAATCGAGCCCTTCCGCACCGCATACGGCACTTCCAGCGGCGAGCGTCGCGCCCAGCAGCAAACTTGCAGCAATTTTCTTCAACTTCATGAAAATACACTCCTTCTCCTATACAATCGTAAAAACAGCCAATCTACGTTTTTTCTGTGCCTATGCTTCACCTCCCCAAAGTTTTTCGCCATGCCTTTTCCTGTCACTCTATTCATGGGGAAATCAGAAACTCTACTCAAAACGTATAGCTACAGCTCAGCATGTAATTCGTCGGCGCGACGCGGTAGTTCGCGCCCGTATGCGAGGTCACATCCGCGCGGTCGAGCACATTTTCCACGGTCAGGCGTATCTCGCTTCTTTCGTCAGGATGGTACGCCGTACTCCAACTCGTGAGGAAGTACGGCTTGCACGCATAGGACGGCTCGCTCGAAGGCGACTGCACACGATCAGCAAGGTAAGAGCCGGTAAGCGACGAGCTCCACTTGCCCTTCTTGTAAAGCACGCCGCCCGTAAGCTGCAACTTGCCGAAAATGCGCTCCCAGTCCGCGCCCTTGCTGCCCTTCGCCTCCGGGTTCTGCCATGTAATGCCCCAGTTCCACGAAAAGCCGTGCTTTCCTTGCGTCTCGCACGAAAGTTCCAGTCCCGTGTTGCGAAAATCTTCATTCTTGTATTGGTACCTGTTGTCCCGCGGTTTCCATGTCGCCGTGATATTGTCCTCGACGTCCATGTGAAAGAGCGCCGCCTTCCACGTATGCCCTGCGTGCTTCGCCTTCCAGCCAATCTCATAGGTAACACCCGTCTGCGGCTTCAAATCCGGCGCAGGCACGAGACGACTGCTCGCGCCGTACATCTGCGCGAACTTCGGCATGACAAAGGACTGGCTGACGGAAAGATAGAGGCTGTTTTCGTGGTCGAGCTTGTGCAGCCACTGACCGGAAGCGCTGAAATTATGGTAGTTCTCATCGCGCATCGCCGCTGTCGTCCACGTCTCGCGCATACCGAAGATGCCCGTGTCGCGCTCTGTGAACTTCTGCTCCCATTGAGCAAACACGCCCCAGTTGTTGCGCATGTAGCTTGCAGGGCTAGCCGTCGAGCGAGCCGGCAGTGCTTCGTAGACTTCATGCTCCAAGCTGAAGCCGAGTACGGCGGTCGCCTTCGGATCGGGCTTCCATGTGCGCTGCAGATCGACGCCGTACGTCGTGTTGCGCTCGCGCGTGTCGTACCAATCGCCGGGCGTTTTCGCACCCGTACGCGAGATGTCCGTCGGTCCCTTCGCTTCCACCGTCCCCGTGTTGAAGTAGAGGCTGCCCTTCCACGCATGATCGTGATAATTGAGCTGGCTCACGTACTGCTGCGTCGTGTAGGTACGCGCATGGAACGGGTCGCCGAGGCGCACGCCTGAGGATGTGCGATCCACGCGGTCGACGAAGCGCAGATAGGTCGCCTCCGTCTTGTAATAGCCGAAGAGGAAATCAAGCTGCGGATTGATATGATATGTCAATCCCGCGCTCGTCTTCTCCACATCGCGCAAGTCGGTGCGCGTCGAGCCGTTGAACTTCGCAGATATAACATCCGTCTCGGCAAGACCGTTCAGATGCCCCCACTTGTCGTAATTGTAGTAGACGCCGAAGCGATCATCGCCTGCGCTCACGCCGTACTGGCGCTGTCCGAAGTTGCCGAAGCCGACATGCGCCGCATTGCTCGCGCCTTTCTTCGTGATGATGTTCACGATGCCGCTCATCGCCTCGCTGCCGTAGAGGACGGATCCCGAGCCTTTGACGACCTCGATGCGCTCAATTTGATCGGCAGGGATCTGGTCGAGGTTGTACTTGCCGCGCCATGAGATAGGGCTGCCGTTCATGAGCACGAGCGTGCCGCTCTTGAAACCGCGCACGTTCAGCTCGTTGTTCATCGTTCCCATCGAAGCGCCGGAAGGGCCGAAGGATTTGTAGGCGAAGCCGTTGACCTTGGCGAGTGCGTCCGCTGCATCAGCGGCGCCGCTCTCCTTGATGGCTTCCGACGTGATGACCACGGTCGCCGCCGGCACGTCAATGTCGCGCTTTTCGCGGCGCGTCGCCGTCACGACGGTATCTTCGAGCGCATGATCGTTTTCTGCCGCTGCCACAGGCGCAGCAGAAGACTCTTCCTTTGATGCCTCACCCGTCTGCTGCGGCATTTGCGCCGCCCAAGCGGGGACGGATGTCGCCATAAATGCAGCCGCGATGGCGAGCGTGAGCATCTTCTTTTTCTTGCTTTGCAAAATACAGCCTTCTTCCATAAATTCAGTTCAAGCGGAAGTGAAACGTCTTCGTCCAGACGCCGCGCGCACCGCCGTCACCGGGGTTGAACGTGAAGCGGTAGCCTGCCGCTACCGCCGCACTGTCCATCGCGGCGTATCCCGAGGACGAGATGACGGCGACATCTTCGATCGAGCCGTCGGACGCGACGAAGATCTTGATCGTGACGCTGCCCTCGACGTCTTCCTCGATGAGATCGGGCGGATAGTCGGGACGCGCTTCCGAACGAAGGCTCGCCTCGATGCGCTCCTTGGGCGGCGGCGGGGGCGGCGGGGGCAGCGGCGGTGGCGGTTCAGACTGACTGAGACCCGTACCCTTGCCGCCTGTACCCGGTCCCTCGCCATCGCCGATGCCCGTGCCGACGCCTTTCCCTTCACCGCCTTGCCCAAAGGGATTGCCCGCACGTGCTTCTCGCTTCTGACTCGGCTTATCCGACTCCTCGGGAGGCTTCTGCTCGATCGGAGGCAAAGTCTTGTCGGGTATCACGACCTCGTCGACGGCAGGCGCCGCCTCCACCTGCGGCGGCGAGCCGCCGCCCTCGCTTCCCTCATCCTGCGCCTCATCATAGATGACGACTTCGACGTTGTCGCTCTTCTCTTTCATCGTCGCCATAGAAAAGACGCCGACAGCTGCCGCGATGAAGAAGATGATGAGATGTACACCGAGAGACGCGAGCAGAGCCTTGTATTTATCCCTCGTATTCTCCATACGCTACTTGCCTCCTGCGCTTTCGCCGGCAAGCCCAAAGCGCGTGATGCCCGCGCCCTTGAACTTGTCGAGGAGCGCATAGACCATGCCATAGTCTATGTCTTGGTCGGCGCGCAGCACGAGGGAGAAGTTGCCGTTTCTCGCGTTCTCCGCCTTGGCGCGCTCAAGAAGCGTCTTTTCCGCGATGGGCTGATCCTCAAGGAAAAGGCTGCCGTCCTTCTTCATCGTGACGACATAGGTCACGCGCATCTGCGTTTCCACATTCGCCGCCTTCGGCATATTGACGTCGACGGTCTTGAGATTCACCATGTAGAGCGTGCTGAGCATGAAGAATACGAGAAGGAAGAACATGATGTCGATCATCGGGATGATGATGATCTCGGGCTTATCGAAGCCCTTTCTGTCCCTAAGCCTCATCGCGCTGCCCCCTCATCGGAAGAAAGCGCGTCCATCGCACCCTCGACGAGCGAGAAACACTGCTCCATATCCGTCACGATGCTCTCGATGCGCTGCGTGAAGTATGCGTGCACGGCGAGCGCGATGATGGCGACGCAAAGCCCCATAGCAGTCGCGATCAGCGCCTCGCCGACGCCGCCCGTGATCGCCGTCGCCTGTCCCGACTGAAGGTTGAACACGGAAAACGCCGAGATCATGCCGCTGATCGTGCCGAGAAGCCCCAGAAGCGGCGCCATCGTCACAATGACGCTCAAGTAATAGAGACGCTTTCGGAGCTTCGAAAGCGCAACGCCCGACTGAATCTCCATATAGGATGAAACACGCGCGGCATCTTTTTTCATCAGCTTCATCGCACCGAAAAGAATATTGGCAAGCGCACCGCGATGCTCCTCGGCAAGCTTTCTCGCTCCCGCATAATCATCATTCGCCATGTACTGATAAAACTCCCGCGCAAAGGCGCGTCCCGTGTCCATGCGCGAAAAGTACATCGCGCGCTCAATGCCGATCGTCACGACAAAAACGGAACACAAGAGCAGCACATACATGATGGAGCCACCCTTATGAAAAAATTCGATGCCTGTCATAATTGCTTCCATGAAAAATCCTCCCAAACTGTAACTATTCCACCGCCGAGAGATGTTCGTTTCTCCCTTGCGCAAAAGATTCCCCGTATGTGCGATAGGCGATTTCCTGCACACCGAGCACGAAATCCTGTGAGCAATTGTAAATGTAGGCTTCCGTCGGCTCCTCCAAACGATGCTCACGGATCGCTTGGAGCGTCTGTAGGGACGGATCTTCGAAGTATTCCTTGCGGAACTTATCAACGTCGAATTTTCCGTGATCGTTGTATGTCGGTACAAAAAGGACATCCGGGTTGATTTGAACGAGCTGCTCCTTCGTCATAACCTGTCCGTCGCGGATGCCAAGCTCGGCTCTGCCGTTCTTCACGCCTGCATAGCGGCAGGCGTCGTCAAAGCTTGAACCGATACCTCCATAGCCCGACATCAGCGAGATTAAAACAACCGTCTTGCGCTCGCTCTCGGGGATGGCGCTGACTTTTTTCTCGATATTTTTCAGATGATCGTCCATCATCGCGAGGAGCTTTTCCCCGCGTTCGGGTACGCCCGCCGCCTGCGCGAGAAGCGTGATCGTCTCCTTGATCTCGGCGAGATTTCGCGCCCCCTTGCAGACGACGACAGTCAATCCCGCTTCTCGAAGCGACGGCACAATCGCGAGATCCCCCCAATCGGGCACGACGACGAGATCGGGATGCAGGGCGACGAGCTCTTCGACGGTCGGATTACCGACACGCTTCTCCACCTTCTGCGCCAGCTCGACGACATTCGAGCTTACGGGGTCATCCAACAATCCATTGACTGCCGCCATGTCTTCGGGCGGCACAAGGCCGAGCATGATCTCGTCGGTACTCATCGAAAGCGTGACGATGCGATGCGGTCTTGCAGGCAAGGTGACGACCGTACCTTGACTGTCCGTGACCGTATAAGCATCCGCACCATTTGCATTGGGCGCCCCCGGCGCACGGCAAGCCGTCAACAGCAGGCACGCGATGACCATGACAATTGCCAAAAAACTCTTTCGCAACTTTTCTCCCCCTCTGCAATTCTTTTCTCCATCGGCACGACCATGCGATCGTGCCTTTGCCCCAAAATAAAAGAGCCTTTTCCGCAGAAAGAAAGGCTCCATATATGCAGCGACGCCAAGGCGCACAAATGCAAAGAAGAATCCCCTTCCCATCGCTCGCGGGTCAAACGGTGATCGTCAAGCAGGCAGTTCTCCTGGCTCGGTTCATCACTCGGCTGCGCCTTCCCGGGACAATGCCCCAGTGACATCCTTGCAGCTTCGCTCCCCTCACAGTGGCGGGACCGCTCCGGCATGACCGGATTCTCTCGTAGACCCTTGCGGGTACCTGCTCCAAAGCGGAGATTTTCCGCTGTCCCTCATGAAATTATGCGTATGCTAATCTAACGCCTATGCTACCGCAAAACGTATGGCTTGTCAATGCACTTCGGCGAGGACGTCAAGGGGGCTGCCAAAAGACAGCCCCCTCCCTTCGTTTCCTATGAAAGTCTCTCTCATCCAAGCAGCGTCGCCGCACGCGCAACGCCGGCTCCGCCGTCCAGATCTGCTTCTTGTCGTTCGTTTTCCTCGTAACGATTTGCGTCGTTGCATTAAAGGCAAAATAAGAATACCCCGCCTGCAGCTCACAACTTAGGCGGGGATTCTCCTACTAAGGTTTAGGGGCTGACCGTTACCAGTAGCACCCTTTCTACGCTCATTATACGACGCAAAGGCAGATTCGTCAAATTCCAATGCAAAGGAGACTTCCTTGGCGGAAAGGTTCCCACGAAGATTGGATGTATGTTATAATACAGACGGTGCTGCTACAACGGTAGCGGTCGATTCTTAGCCCTCCTTGGCGGTCAACGTCAGCCAATCATGCGGCGCGCTTTGCGCTTGCATTCTTGGGACGTTTTCGCATACGAGCCGTTTGCCAATCAGCCGCGCCCTTTGAGCTTGCTTCTTGGACGGCTCAGCAGGGCGTTGCTTATGACGATCAATGATTTGATTGCGTTGCTCTTGGTAACGCTTTTTATCCTCATCGTTCTGAAAGCATAAGAAAACCCGCCTAGTCTTTGCCGGAAGAGGCGGGCTTTCTTAACCCAAATTTCTCTAGCGGGGCTGACCGTTACCAGTAGCCCCCTTTCTACGCTCATTATACGACGTGAAGGCAGATTCGTCAAATTCCAATGCAAAGGAGACTTCCTCATGCCCGCTTCTCCCTTCACCTGCATCGGCTTTTTGCCGAGCATCGACGAGAGATGCACGCATATCATCCTCGGCTCAATGCCGGGCGCGGCATCGCTCAAAGCGCAGCAATATTACGCGCATCCGCAGAATCGCTTCTGGCGGCTCATGGCGTATCTTTTGGAGGGCGGCGAGCCGCCGCAGGGCTATGTGGCGCGGCTTCAGATGCTGCTCCGCCACCATATCGCACTTTGGGATTCCATCGCCTCATGCGAGCGCGAAGGCAGCTTGGATGCGGCAATTCGAGAGGTGAAGCCCAACGATTTTTCTGCGCTTCTCGCGCGCTATCCGCGTCTTTCGACCTTCTGTCTAAACGGCGGCAAAGCCGCCGCAATCTTTCGCAGCGCTAACAAATCTCTGTTAAATCGCACAGATCTCATCTTTCACACGCTCCCCTCGACGAGCGCCGCCAATGCACGCTGGCGCTTCGACGATCTCAAATGCGCATGGAGAGAGGCTCTTCCCATCGACCATTAAGGGGAAGAGCCTCTTTGCTATGCTTCGATATAAAGCGCCTGCACCATGATGTCAACTTCGCGCACGAAAAGCCCCGTCATATATTCGACCTTCGTGCGCACGCGCTGCTGCGTTTCCTTGATGAGCGTTGGGATATGGCTGCCGTAGGTCAGCACGACGGAACAGGAAATCTCAAGACCGCGATCCTCGTCACCCTTCCAGATATGGCGCACGCGCACGGCGCCGACCTTCGAGATGTAATCCTTCTCATGCATGATGCGCACGACCATCTCGCGGATTGCCAAATCGTCGATAATGAGCTTGCCGTAATAGCTGAATACCGGACGCACGATGGACTTCTCGCCGAGTTTGCGGCGGCGTGTGCGGCTGCGGCGGAAGAAGGATTGAATGGGATCAATGAGAAAGCCCGACGCATGGGGCTTTAGCTCAATCGTCGGCACAGGAATGATGTGCTTCCCCTGCTTCAGTCGGCTGTCGCGCGCTTTCTGCATCTCACGCTGTGTCGCGATGTCCTCGATATGGATGATCTGCTCAATCGTCGGCAGCTTGAGGATGTGCGCGATCTTGTAAACCATGTTCTCAGAGGTTCCCAAGATGAGGATGCGATGCGGTCTGCACTCGGCGATGGCGGCGCGTACATCGTCCGCATGTCCGGGAAGCGTAAAGATGGCACGACGCACTGCCATGATCTTGCTCTTTTCCATCTTGGCGGAAGAGCCTGCGACGATCTTGCCGTCCTTAATCAGGATGCCGTCATCAATGATGGCGTCCGCCCGATGCTGATGCGCCACAAGCAAGGCGCGGTGGCTCTTGCCGGTGCCGCTCGGACCTACGAATGCTATGACGTCCATATCTTTCTCTCCTAAAAATTCATCGTCGGCTTATACAGCTTCTCCGCAAACGAATCTTCGACCGTGAAAATGCCAAGCTCCGGCGGATAACGCGAAGCGAAGCCGTGGAAATCCGAGCCGCCCGTCACGAGCAGATGACGGCGCTCTGCCATGCCGATGTAGCGCTGCGTATCGACCGTGTCGTGCTGCGGATAAAACGCCTCGACCCCCTCGATGCCGAGATCGAGCACATGCTCTACGAGTGCATCGTCGCCGATGAGCTTCGGATGCGCGAGGACCGGCGTACCGCCCGCGCCCTTGATGAGCGCGATGATTTCCTCCGGCTCCAAGCGATAGTGTGAAACATAAGCAGGGCATCCCTTGGAAAGCACCGCATCGAACGCCTCGCGCACACTGGAAAAAAAGCCCTTGCTCACGAGCGCACGTCCGATATGCGAGCGACTGATGGATTTGCTCGTGCCTGCGATCTTCAGTACATCCGTTTCTGTGATGCCGTAGCCAAGTTCCTGCAGCTTTTCCACCATCTCGGCAAATCGGCTCCATCGAGCCTCGCCCACATCATTCAATCGTTCGAGGAGATCGCGGCGATAGATGTCAACATTGTAGCCGAGGATATGGATTTCCCGCTTTTCATGATGGGCGCTGAACTCAATGCCCGGTATGATGCCGATACCCTTCGCCGGCAGCAGCCCTTCTTCATAGAGATGCGTGACACCGTCAACGGTATCGTGATCCGTGATCGCGATGTAGCGAAGCCCTGCTGCCTTTGCCGCCGCCACCAGCTCTTCCGGCGTCATCTGTCCATCGGAATATGACGTATGCGTATGTAAATCGCTCGACACTAGAACCCCACTCCCTTGCTGAACCCACGCAGAGCCTCAACGCGGCTCCACGATAAGTTTGATGGCCGTACGCCCTTCGCCGTCGATTTCAATGTCGGTAAAGGCGGGAACACAGACGAGATCTATGCCGTGCGGAGCGACAAAGCCGCGCGCAATAGCAATCGCCTTGACCGCTTGATTCAAAGCGCCCGCCCCGACCGCCTGCATCTCAGCGGCTCCCGAGCCGCGAACGACGCCCGCCAAAGCCCCCGCGACAGCATTCGGATTCGATCGTGCCGAAACCTTCAAGACCTCCATAATCGTCTTCCCTCCTAAAACTCTCTGCAGTTTCTTTCTGCCGATTCAGATTTTTCATTCATATACAATCTATATGAAACTTTATCTTCCCTATTCTATACAAAAGGGAAAACTCCTGCTAATCCACCGTTTTCATAACGCGCTCGATAGATCGCGTCCGATTCGTCGCATCATCAATCTCAACGATGACGGCGCAATAGACGCGAGGACCTTCCGCCACCTCAAATCGTACGGGGCGGCACGTCGTGAATTTCTCCAGCACGCGGTCGACGCGCACGCCGAGCACTGAGTCCCACGGCCCTGTCATGCCGAGATCTGTGATATATGCCGTCCCCCCCGGCAAAAGCCGCTCATCCGCCGTCTGCACATGCGTATGCGTGCCGACAACAGCGTTGACACGCCCGTCGAGGTACCAGCCCATCGCCGCTTTCTCAGAAGTCGCTTCCGCATGGAAATCGAGAAAAACAACGTCAGCCTCATCACGAATCTCGCGCAGGATTCCCTCGATCTTTTGAAACGGGCAGTCCATATCCGGCATGAACACACGACCCGACATATTGATGACAGCGATGTTCTTTGCGCGGTAAGGATAAATGCAATAGCCCTTTCCCGGCGCGCCTTCCGGATAGTTGGCAGGGCGGATGAGAAAAGGCTCATCATCAATGAACTCCAAAACATCCTTCTTATCCCAGACATGGTTGCCCGATGTCACAATATCGGCGCCCCCATGATACAGCGCATCCAGCGACTTGCGCGTAAAGCCCTTGCCGCCCGCAGAATTTTCACCGTTGACAATGACGACATCCACGGCCTTTTCCCTGCGAAGCGCCGATGTAAAACGGCTGAACACCTCTCTGCCCGGTCTGCCGCAAACATCTCCAACAAGCATGACTCTCAAAACATAACCACCTTTCGTGCAAACAGCACAAATTTTGTGGACACGTTCTCATACTCACGCGCCGTTTATAAAGCGACAGGCGACACTTCCTGCCGCCTGCACCCTGTTCCATTTTTCCTGCCGGTTTACTTATTGAACACCATGACGCGGCCTTCTTCGCGAATGCCGATCATGCGATCCGCCATGCGGCTTCCCTTGAGACTGCCGATGATATGGTCAATCGCCTCTTCACGCATGAAGTTGTCCTCCTCGTAAGTATCGCGCGTCTGGTCGGAAACGAGTGCATCACCGAAACGCTCGTACATGAGGTCTGCCAAAAGGGCAATTTCACCGCGCGAAAGTGTACGGACATCGCGCAGCACGCGGAAAAACGCCGTATTTCCCTGCCCTTCCAGCGTAAAGTCAATCTCCCCCGGAATCAGTCCCTCAAGATCGTGATATGTGAGGATGCTCTCCTCCAGAAAAGCCGCAGTCTCCTCAAACTCCTGCCGCGGGGGCACCTTTTGCAACGTAAAGGAGAAGTAAAGAGCCTCCTTCTCCGGCTCGTAGCTGACCATGCCGATTTCCGGATAACAGACGAGGATGGACACCAAGAGATTGATGCCATCCTTGTTCGGCTTCTTCGCACTTCCCATAAATCTGCCCAAAGCAAACACCTCGTTTCCCTAGTCACAGCCAAAATGCACACGACGCCGGCAGGCTCCGTGCTTTCTAAAAAGCGAGGGTGCTGAGAAGCATCCTCCCAACACCCATTATACAACTATTTTGCGTAATCAACAACGCGCGTCTCACGAATGATCGTCGCCTTGATCTGTCCCGGATACTCAAGCTCCGACTCAATCTTCTTGACGATGTCGTGCGCGAGCGCAACCGATGCGACATCGTCAACCTTCTCGGGCTTGACCATCACGCGCACCTCGCGCCCCGCCTGAATGGCGAAACAGCTGTCAACGCCGTCGAACGACTCAGCGATCTCTTCAAGGCGCGTCAAACGCTTCAGATACGCCTCAAGGCTCTCGCGGCGCGCGCCCGGCCTTGCCGCCGAGACAGCGTCCGCCGCCGCAACGAGCACCGCTTCTACCGTCGTCGGCTCCACGTCGCCGTGATGCGCGCTGATCGCGTTGATCACGTCCTTGTGCTCGCGGTACTTCTTCGCAAGATCGGCGCCGATCGTCACATGTGAACCTTCGACCTCATGATCGACCGCCTTGCCCACATCGTGCAAAAGACCGCTGCGCTTTGCAAGCATCACATCCGCGCCGATCTCCGACGCCATGACGCTCGCAAGATGTGCGACCTCGATCGAATGATTGAGCACGTTCTGCCCGTAACTCGTGCGGTAGCGCAGACGCCCGAGGAGCTTCACAAGCTCGGGATGAAGCCCGTGCACGCCCGTCTCGAACGTCGCTTGTTCGCCCGCTTCCTTGATGCGCTGATCGACCTCTCGTTTCGCCTTTTCGACCATCTCTTCGATACGCGCCGGATGGATGCGCCCATCCGTGACGAGCTTTTCCAGTGCGATACGAGCCACTTCGCGCCGCACCGGATCAAAGCCGGAGAGGATGACCGCCTCCGGCGTATCGTCAATGATGAAGTCGATGCCCGTCAAGGTTTCGAGCGTGCGGATGTTGCGTCCCTCACGACCGATGATGCGCCCCTTCATTTCGTCATTCGGAAGCGATACGACAGAAACCGTCGTCTCCGCCACCTGATCAGCGGCGCAGCGCTGAATGGCAAGCGAAACAATATCGCGCGCGCGCTTGTCCGCCTCATCCTTCGCCTGCTGCTCATAATCCTTGATCATCATGGCTTTTTCGTGCTTGAGCTCTTCTTCCGCTTCCGACAAGAGCATCGTGCGCGCTTCCTCCGCCGTCAAGCTCGAAATACGCTCCAGCTCTTCCTTCTGCTTGTCGCGAAGCTCATTGATGGACGCCCGCGTGCGGTCGATCTTCGCTTCCTTGCTCAAAAGGACTTCTTCCTTTTTCTCTAGGGAATCGAGCTTGCGGTCGAGATTCTCCTCTTTCTGCACAATGCGGCGTTCCTGCCGCTGCAGCTCGCTGCGGCGATCCTTTGTATCGCGATCAAGCTCCTGGCGGAGCCGATGAATATCTTCCTTCGCCTCAAGCAAAGCCTCTTTCTTGCGAGCTTCGCCCTTGGTCTCCGCTTCGGCAACAATCCGCTTCGCTTCTTCTTCGGCAGAACCGATCTGCGCCTCCGCAGATCTCTTGCGCAGCAGATAACCGCCGCCAATGCCGACGATCAGCGAGAGAATGACCGCCAAAAGTATTTCAATGATAACTAACACCCCCTAGTTTGTATAAGAATCGCTGAACGACTCCGTTTTCCCTTAAATTTATCTTGTGATAGTGCGTGGCTGAAAACTATACTTTCCTATTGTATGATGTTTCCCATGTCCTGTCAAGAATTATCCTCTAAAGTTCCCTTAAAGACCTAGTTTCAGATATAATTTCATTGATTTTCAGAGAAAACTCTTTTCTGCCGATATTCATGCAGGATTTTCCGCCGCGCTCGATAAATATAACGATAAAAGGGGGATATACCATGCACTTGACAAACTACCGCACATCCATCATCTTAGGCGTCACCTTCACGCTTCTGCTCTCGGCATTTTGGTTCTTTCCGGATCTTGCTTTCATCATCTTCCTCTCTCTCCTCCTGCAGCTTCTCCTTCAGCCGCCCGTCGATTTTTTGCAGCGCAAAAGAGTGCCGCGCGTCCTTGCGGCGGGTCTCGTCGTCATCGGATTCATCGCGCTCCTCGCAGGGCTGCTCGTTCTCTTATCGCTCTCCTTCTTCCCCACCTTCCGCAGCTTTATCGCCGACTTGCCAAATATCACCTTGAGCCTGCAAAACATCCCCTTCGTTTCCGAATCCGACTTGCTGCGCGGCGAACTCAACGACATCCTCGTCAATTTACGCAGTCTGGGTGCAGAACTGCTGAAATCCTCGCTCACGTTTCTCTTGGAAGCCTTCGGAAAATTCATGGCATTCGTCATCATTATCTTCGTGACCTTCTATCTTCTCAAAGACGGAAAGAGCATAAAAATATGGCTTGCCGGACTATTCCCGCAAACCTCTCGGAGGCGTGTTCTCAACCTCTTCAACGACATCCTGCGCGCTCTGCGCGTCTACATCTTCAGCCAGATCATCATGTGCTCCATCACAAGCGTCGTCGTATTCTTCTACTTCGAACTTATGGGGCTCCCTTACGCCTCTGTCTTTGCTTTTCTCTCCGGGCTGGGCGAATTCGTCCCCGTACTCGGTCCGACTGCCGCTTCGGCGTTCGGTGTCTTTCTGACCGCCACCGAATCGCGTGGGCTCGTGCTCCAAACCGTCCTTTTCTACGTCGTACTGACGCAGATCAATCACAACTTCGTCTATCCGACGCTCATCGGCAAGTCCCTGAATCTGCATCCTGTAGCCATCATCTTGGGCGTCATCTTCGGCGGCGAAATTCTCGGTCCCGCCGGCATGTTCCTCGCCGTCCCCTTCATCGTCATCGTAAAGCTCGTGATCGCCGACATTTACCGCGATCAGCAGGAAACGGGACGGCAAAATGAAGAAGAGGCGTAAGGAGCGCCAAGCACGGATAATACTTCATTTTATCCGCTTATCGGCGCTTATACGATATGCACAGGAAAAGAGCCTGCCGCAAAGTACGGCAGGCTCTTTTCCTATCCTCAATCGCAAATCCCAGCGACAGGCTGATCGAAATACTTCTGAATGATTTCCACCGCGCAGTAGTCGCCGCACATGGAACAAGCGCCTTCCCCCGCATCGTTTCTCGCCTCGCGGCGCGCTCTCGCGCGGGCGGGGTCGATGGCAAGCGCGAGCTGTGCATCCCAGTCGAGAACCTTCCTCGCTTCTGCCATCTTCCTGTCCCACTCCGCTGCACCGGGCACTCCTTTGACGATATCCGCTGCATGTGCAGCGATGCGGCTCGTGATCACACCGTCGTGTACATCATCCAATGTAGGCAGGCACAGATGTTCGGCGGGCGTCACATAGCAGAGGAAGTCCGCGCCGCTCACGGCGGCGAGCGTGCCGCCGATCGCCGCCGTGATATGATCGTAGCCCGGCGCGACGTCCGTCACCAAAGGACCGAGAACATAGAACGGCGCATTGTGGCATAGCCGCTTTTCGAGCTTCATATTCGCTGCGATCTGATCGAACGGCATGTGCCCCGGACCTTCGACCATGACCTGTACGCCGCGCTTCCATGCGCGGTCAACGAGTGCGCCGAGATTCACGAGCTCCGTGATCTGCGCACGATCCGTCGCATCGGCAAGACAGCCGGGACGCAGACCGTCGCCCAAGCTGATCGTCGAATCGTACTTCTCGCAGATATCGAGGATATCGTCAAAATGGGTGTAGAGAGGATTTTCCTTCTCATTGTAAAGCATCCAGCCCGTGATGAAAGAGCCGCCGCGACTCACGACGTCCATGACGCGCCCCTCTTCGCGCAGGTTGCGCACGGCTTCGAGCGTCAAGCCGCAGTGCAACGTCATGAAGTCCGCGCCGTCCTTCGCCTGCCGCTCAATCGTCTGCAGGATGTCATCCGCTGTCATCTCGACCACGGCGCCGCGCTTCTTGATCGCCGTAACCGTCGCTTCATAAAGCGGCACCGTGCCGACCATGACAGGCGAATGAGCGATGATGCGCCGCCTCGATTCGTCGATGTTGTTGCCCGTCGAAAGATCCATGACGGCGTCCGCGCCTGAGCGCACGGCTTCATCGAGCTTTTCCAGCTCCGGCGCAATGTCGGGAAATGTACTCGACGTGCCGATGTTCGCATTGACCTTCGTGCGCAGACCCTCGCCGACGCCGGCAGGCTTCAGCCCCGCATGATTCACATTGGCGCAGATCGCAACCGTTCCTTTCGCCACACGCGCACGAATCGTTTCCGCGTCCACCTGCTCCGTCTCAGCCACCTGCCGCATGGCATCGGTGATCTTTCCCTCTCTTGCATACTGCATCTGCGTTGCCATAAGATCCCCCCATACGGACGGCAAACGCCGCCCCAATCGACGAATCCACGACAGAGCGCAAAAAAAAGAGCCGCCCGCAAAGCCCGGCAGCTCCCCAAAAATCTGCAGAAACCACCACTTCCCTACGCAGGTATTAACCAAACAGGTTCCAAGGGTCGGCTCCGTCGCACGAAAGCCTCTCAGCAAATGCTCCCCCAGTGGATTCATATTCATCTGACAGTCTTATTGTAGCATGAAAGTTCAAGAAGTCAAGCCCGCAGGACGCAGTCAGACGGACGGACATCTTCGTTCTCGCAGAAATAGCGCATACTCGTTTTCTTCCATTCCTTGACAGAATAGAGCATGACGCGCTCTTTAAGATCACACTCGGCAGCGATCGCATCGGCGATCTCCTCGCACTCGGTGCGGCTCTTCGCGTGAATCATCGTGTAGACGTTGTACGGCCAATCCTCTGCGGTGTCGCGGTCATAACAATGCGATACCGCAGGGTTTTCGCACATACATCGCGCGACCGCATCCATGCGTGCGGGCGGCACGACCCAAGCGCACAGGACATTCGCCGTGAATCCCGCAGCGCGGTGCTGAAGGACAGCCCCCATCTTGCGGATCTGCCCGTTTTCCTTCAAACGGCACAGGCGGCGCAGCAGTTCTGCCTCTTCGACGCCAACGATGGCGGCGATTTCCTTGTACGGCTCTTCTACGAGCGGAAAATCCCCCTGCATGGCGCGTATGATCTTCTTGTCGATTTCATCGAGCATTTCCATCGCAGCACCCCCTTATCCGAGTTTGAACTGTACGTTGACCTTATACTTCTTGTGCGAGGCGAGATTCAACAAAGCCTCGACGCCGGGCAGATCGCGGATCTCCGCAAGAATCCTGCGGCGCATCTCTTCATTCGGCGTAAGCAGCGTGAACCATAGGTTGTACTTTCCCTCACGCTCATAGTTGTGCGTCGCGCCCACATGGCGGTTCACCGCCTCAGCCACGCGCTTCATCGCTTCGGGTTTCACGCGAAGCGCCACGAGCGTGCCGCGATAGCCCATCTTCGCCGAGTCGAAAAACGGCCCGATACGGCGCAGATATCCTTGCGCCTTGAGTTCCTTCACGCGCGAAAGAACGGTCTTTTCATCTGCCTCCAAGCCTTGCGCCAAGTCAGCAAAAGGCCGGCTGCTGATGGGCAAGCCGGCCTGCAAGACGTTGAGAAGCTTCTTGTCAAAAGCTGTCAACATATTTTCACCCTCATTTTCTCCGGGGAAGTTTTGGCAATACACCCTTTCGCTCATTCTATCAGAACATTTGCTATCACGTCAAGCAATTCTGAACGCCCTTCATTTTTTACCGAAGAATACGGTAGAATATCCAGCTCCGCAACGCCGAGCGCCTTTCGCATGACGGCGATGCTCTTCTTCTGCTCGTTGCGGCTCAGCTTGTCCGCCTTCGTCGCGACGACGAGCACGGGCAGCCCCTTCGCCACGAGCCATTGGAACATCTCAATATCCGACGTCATGGGTTCGTGGCGAATGTCCATGAGCTGACAAACAAACTGCAAATCCTCGCTGTGCAAAAGGTATGCCTCGATGAAGCGCGACCACACCTTGCGCTTGCTCTTCGCCGTTCGCGCGTAGCCGTAACCCGGCAGATCGACAAGGTAGAAGTCGCGCCGCTCTGCTTCGCCTTCGATCTTCGCGCCAAGTTCGTAAAAGTTGATCGTCTGCGTCTTGCCGGGCTGCCCCGAGACGCGAGCAAGATTTTTTGTGCGTGCAAGCGAGTTGATGAGCGACGACTTGCCGACGTTCGAGCGTCCGATGAAGACGATCTCCTTGCGTCTTACTTCGGGATACTGCTCTTTTTTCACGGCGGAGGCGATGTATTTTCCCTGTGTGATCGTGACCTTATCCAGTGTGTGCGCCTCCCTTTTGCGGCACAAGCGCCTCAAGGAGCACCTCATCCATCGTTTCTACGGGCACGAAAACGAGTTTTTCCCGCACTTCCTGCGGGATGTCCTCGATGTCGCGCTCGTTCTCTTTCGGCAAAACGATACGTTTCATGCCCTCGCGGTACGCCGCCAGAACCTTTTCCTTCAAACCGCCGATGGGCAAAACGCGACCGCGCAGCGTAATCTCGCCCGTCATGGCGACGTCGCTTCTGACCTTTCGCCCCGTCAGCGCCGAGATCATCGCCGTCGCCATCGTGATGCCCGCAGACGGTCCATCCTTTGGAATCGCGCCTTCAGGCAGATGGATGTGAATGTCGCGCTTCTCATAGAAGTCTGCATCAATACCGAACACATTTTGTCGGCTGCGGATATAGGAAAGTCCCGCACGCGCCGACTCCTGCATGACGTCACCGAGCTGACCTGTCAAGATCAGCTTGCCCTTGCCCGCGAGCACCGTGACTTCCGTCGGCAGGATATCGCCGCCGACCTCCGTCCACGCCATGCCCGTCGCCACGCCAATCTCAGGCTTCTTCTCCGCCTTCTTCCTGAGGAACTTCGGTCGTTCCAAGAAGGCAGCAAGATTCTTCTCCGTCACACGCACCGCTTTTTTCTCACCCTCGACGATGAGCCGCGCCGCCTTGCGGCATACGTGCCCGATCGTGCGTTCAAGCTCACGCACGCCCGATTCGCGCGTGTACTCGACGATCATCTTCTCGACGACGCCCTCGCCGAATCGCAGGTCACGCGCCTTCAGACCGTTCGCCGCACGCTGGCGTCCGATGAGGTAGCGCTTGGCGATCTCCAGCTTCTCCTGCTCCGTATAGCTCGAAAGCGTGATGATCTCCATGCGGTCGCGCAGCGCACGCGGGATATTCGCCAGACTGTTTGCCGTAACGATCCAAAGAACTTCGGAGAGGTCGAAGGGCAGCTCGACGTAATGATCGCTGAACGTCGAATTCTGCGCGGGATCGAGCACTTCGAGGAGCGCCGCCGAAGGGTCGCCCTTGTAATCCATAGCGATCTTATCCACCTCGTCAAGCAGGAATACGGGATTCTTCGTGCCCGCCTTGCGCAGCCCTTCCATGATGCGCCCCGGCATCGCACCGACGTAGGTGCGGCGATGTCCGCGAATCTCCGCTTCATCACGAATGCCGCCCAACGATGCACGCACGAACTTCCTGCCCGTCGCACGCGCCACGGAACTTGCCAGAGACGTCTTGCCGACGCCCGGCGGGCCGACGAGGCACAAAATCGGCGCGTGCTGCTCCTTCGTGAGCTGATGGACGGCGAGGTATTCGAGGATGCGTTCCTTGACCTTCTTGAGTCCGTAGTGATCCGCATCCAAGACAGCTTCCGCCGCCTTGATGTCGATGTTGTCCTCCGATAGAATCGTCCACGGCAGTTCAAGCAAAGTTTCAATGTAGGTGCGTATGACGCCCATCTCGGCGGACATGCTCGCCTGTCCTTCCATGCGATGGATTTCCTTCTCGATCGCCTTCTGCACGTCCTCGGGATAGCCGCCCTCAGCGAGCTTCTTGCGGTACGCTTCGATATCCGCCGCCTTGTCGTCCTCGTCACCCAGCTCTTTTTGAATCGCCTTGATTTGCTCGCGCAGGTAATAGTCCTTCTGAATCTTTTCCATCTGCTTGCGCACGCGCATACCGATTTTGCGCTCCATTTCCAGCACTTCAAGCTCACGCGCCAAAATCTTATAAAGGAGTTCCATGCGGCTCTTGATATTGACTTGCTCCAAAAGCGCCTGCCGGTCTTCGAGCTTGAGATTCAAATGACTCGCGATGAGATCGCCCAAGCGGCCCCCATCGTCGAGAATCGCCACGGAAACGAGTGTTTCCGCAGGAATTTTTTTACTGATCTTCACCCACTGCTCGAACTCATGCACGACAGCGCGTGTCAGCGCCTCCATTTCCATAGACTCCTCGACGACCTCGGCATACTCGGCGACCGCTACTTCAGCGAATTTTTCAAGCTCCTCGTAGCCTTCGATCACAGCCCGCTTCTGTCCTTCGACAAGCACGCGCAAGGCGCCGCCCGGCAGCTTCAAAAGCTGACGCACCTCGGCGATTGTACCGACGCTGTAGAGATCCTGTTCGCCCGGCTCATCGGTCTCAGCATTCTTTTGCGCCACGAGCAGAATCTGACGGTCACGCACCATCGCTTCCTCCAATGCCGCCACGGAACGATCCCTGCCGACATCGAGATGGATGATCATGAAGGGAAACACGATCATTCCCCGCAGAGGCAGGAGCGGCAGCCTACGCAGTTCCGACATAAACAATCCTCCTTAAAGATAGCAAAAAAGGACGCTGCTTGCCGCAGCGTCCCCTTCGATGCTCAAGCTGATGCTTCCTTATCCACGCTCTTCGCCTTTGCCTTGTCAATCGTCAGTACAGGATCTTTCTTGTCCGAGATGACTTCCTTTGTGACGCGGCAGTGCGAAGCTCCATCAACAGACGGCACTTCATACATGACGTTTCGCATGATGCTCTCGATGATTGAGCGCAGACCGCGCGCCCCCGTCTTTCGCTTCAAGGCTTCCTTCGCGATCAGATGGAGCGCCGCTTCGTCGAAGTCGAGCTTCACGCCGTCCATCTCCAAGAGCTTCTGATACTGCTTGACAAGCGCGTTCTTCGGCTCAGTCAAGATGCGCACGAGCGTTCCTTCGCCGAGCGCTTCAAGGGTCACGACGATCGGAAGTCTCCCGATGAACTCTGGAATCAAGCCGTTCTTCAGCAAATCTTCCGGCAGGATGTGGCGCAGTGTCTCCCCGATATTGCGCTCCACCTTCGAGGCGATCTCAGCGCCGAATCCCATATTCTTCTTGCCCATACGCGCTTCGATGATCTTCTCGATGCCATCGAAAGCGCCGCCGCAGAGGAACAAAATGTTCGTCGTGTCGATCTGTATAAGCTCTTGATGCGGATGCTTGCGCCCGCCCTGCGGCGGCACGGAAGCCACGGTACCTTCCAAGATCTTCAAAAGCGCCTGCTGCACGCCCTCGCCCGAAACATCGCGCGTGATGGACGGATTCTCCGACTTGCGCGCGATCTTATCGATCTCGTCGATGTAAATGATACCTTTCTCCGCTTTCTCTACATCGTAGTCCGCCGCTTGTATAAGCTTCAAGAGGATGTTCTCCACATCCTCTCCCACATAGCCGGCTTCTGTCAAGGAAGTCGCGTCTGCAATGGCAAACGGCACATTGAGGATCTTGGCAAGCGTCTGAGCCAAAAGCGTCTTGCCGCTGCCCGTCGGACCGATCATCAGAATATTCGACTTCTGCAGCTCGACCTCGTCCGTCTTCCCCTGCGTACGGTTGATTCGCTTGTAGTGGTTGTAGACGGCAACAGCAAGCGACTTCTTCGCTTCCTCTTGCCCAATCACGTATTGATCGAGGATCTGGCGAATCTCCTTCGGTTTCGGCACATCTTTAAGCTCGACTTCGATATCTTCGCTGAATTCTTCCTCAATGATCTCGTTGCAAAGCTCGATACACTCATCACAGATGTAGACGCCGGGGCCTGCCACGAGCTTTCTGACCTGCTCCTGCGACTTGCCGCAGAAGGAACACTTAAGCTGCCCCTTCTCATCCCCAAACTTCAACATGATACCACCTCTTAGTCCTTGGGCTTCTCAATCTTGACAGGACGCGTGATGACCTCGTCGATGAGGCCGTATTCCTTCGTCTCCTGCGCCGTCATGAAGTTGTCGCGCTCCGTATCGGCGATGAGTTTTTCACGCGGCTGCCCCGTATGCTTGGCGAGGATGTCGTTTCCTACCTCTCTGAGACGCAGGATCTCCTTCGCCTGGATCTGGATGTCCGTCGACTGTCCCTGTGCGCCGCCCAAAGGCTGATGAATCATAATGCGCGCTAAAGGAAGCGCATAGCGCTTGCCCTTCGCTCCTGCCGTCAGCAGAAGCGAACCCATGCTCGCCGCCTGCCCGATGCAGATCGTCGAAACATCGGGACGGATATACTGCATCGTATCGTAGATGGCAAGACCTGCCGTCACGACGCCGCCTGGGCTGTTAATATAAAGATGAATGTCCTTGTCAGGATCCTCGGATTCAAGGAAAAGGAGCTGTGCGACGACGACGTTCGCCACATTGTCGTCGATCGGTCCGCCGACAAAGACGATGCGGTCTTTCAAGAGGCGCGAATAAATATCGTATGCACGCTCTCCGCGGTTCGACCGCTCAACCACCATGGGAACATAACTGTTCATATAGCTGTTCATGCTATCCCCCCGTTTAGACCGACATTACCGAAGCGAAAATCACTTCGCGGCATTGTCCAAAATGAACTGTGATGTTTTCTTTCTGAGAACCGTCGTCATGAGATCGCCGATGCGGCCCTGTTCCTTGACGACCTTTCTGACCTGCGCCGGCGTCGCGCCATAAGCCACAGCCATCGCCGCAACTTCAGCATCGAGATCCTTGCCGTCGACCTTGATCCCTTCCGCCTTCGCTACGGCTTCAAGCATGAGATCCGTCTTGACATTCTCCTCCGCCGTTTTTTTATACTGTTCACGAATCTGGTTGAGATCGGTGCCGGCGTACTGCAAATACTGCTCCAGACGCATACCCTGCTGCTCAAGGCGCATCGCCATTTCCTGAATCATCATCGTCACACGGTTTTCGATCATGACCGCAGGGATGTCAACCGTGATGTTCCCCGTCGCCTTCTCGATGACGGCGACATTATAATCATTATCCGCTTTCTGCTGCGCTGCATGTTCCAAGTTCTTGCGGATATCGGCGCGAAGCTCCTCGACGGTCTGGAACTTGCTGACCTTCTTGGCGAAATCGTCATCAAGCTCGGGCATCTGCCGCTCTTTGATGCTGTGAATCTTGCACTCGAACTTCGCAGGCTTGCCGGCGAGTTCCTTCGAATGATACTCCTCGGGGAACGTCACGTTTACATCGCGCGCATCGCCGACCTTCATGCCGATGAGCTGATCCTCAAAGCCGGGGATGAAGCGATTCGAGCCGATTTCAAGGGGATAATCCTTGCCTTCACCGCCCTCGAAAGCCTTTTCCTCAACAAAGCCTTTGAAATCGAGCGTCACGAGGTCACCCTTCTTGACCTCTGCACCTTCAGCAGCGTCGACCATCTGACTGCGGCGGCGGCGCATACTCTCGATTTCCTTATCAACGTCCTCGTCCGTGACTTCTTCGACCTTCTTCTCAACCTTGAGACCCTTGTACTCGCCGAGCGCAACCTCAGGTTTCGCCGTGAAGCGCGCCTTGAACACGACGTCTTTGTCGGATTCGAGCGTCACAACCTCGATGTCGGGGCGCGAAACGGGCGACATGTCCTGCTCTTCCAAAGCATCGCCAAACGCCTGATCCGCGACAGACTCAAACGCCGTATCAAGAATCGCCTGCTTGCCCACGCGCTGCTCGATGATGTGGCGCGGCGCCTTGCCCTTGCGGAACCCCGGAATGCTCACGCGATTCGCAAGGTCCTTGCAAGCCTTTGCTTCCGCCTTTTTCAAGACGTCCGCTTCTACCTCTATTGTCAGAACGACTTCGTGATTGTCCATCTTCTCTGCGGTAGCCTTCATGATATAAGATAACCTCCTAAAGTATTCCTTCATTTGATATTTTTATGGGGGAACGCAGAGAATCCCTCTCCAACCCCATTTTGCCATACTAACCATGATACCATACTCAAATGGGAAATACAAGCACTTTACCCAATGTCCCATAAAAGGGAAGATTGCAAGTTTAATTGCCGCATCGTTCTGCCAAACTTTGGCGGAACGATGCAGGCGCACAAGTGAATCTGCTCTCCTTATATGAAAACAGCCCATCCATGCGGATGAGCTGAAGCATCATTGTTCTTATATTCCAGCGACAGACAAAGTACTGCCGCGCGTAAACTTTCAGGACATATATTCAGCCGTCACGCGAAACGGCATGATGCACTTTCTAGCCCGTTTCTTGCGATGGCACTATCAAAGAAGCACGCTGTACATATATCCTCACGCCTTAAGGAAAGTTACCCCATCAGCCTGCGCCTTTGGCTCGGCTTCTTAGACTTTCACAGTAAACGCCCTTATGTCGTCGCAACGGATATATCGAGCTCGACGACACGTCCCCCGAGATCCATATCAACGGCAAGGTAGCCCGAGCTGCTGATCTTGATCTGGAAGTCCTCGCCGATGGAAAGCGAAGGCGTAGAGATGTCAACTTCCAGCCCCAATCCCGCGATATGCGTCGCCGTGTTCGCTGTCAGCATATTGCTTAATTCAGAAATCGCGCTCTGCGCCATCTCGTCGAAATTGTCGACGGGCATACCCATCATCATTGTGGAAGCAATGAACTTCGCCGTATCCTCCGTCATGTTGTAAACGACGTTGCCGCGAATCTGCTTCGTGAAGCCGACGATGACGGAAACACCGAGACTTACGGCGTTCTTCTGCTTGACCGTGACCTTGGCGCGCTTTGGCTCAGGAAAGCCGATCTGCGGCATGACGGCGGTAAAAGCGTCAATAAAAGGATTGACCAATTTTGCATCCATACTTTTACTCCCCTTCCGCAAATCCAAGATTCAGGCAAATATCGCCGATGTCCGTTTTAGCGACAACCTCAAACGACGTGAGTTTCGGGTTGGCAATACGGATATTCGCGCCGCTGATCGTACCCGGCGGCGTCAAGCGCATTTCCTTATCGCGAAAGATATCATTGACCTTCGAGACGCCGCGTCCGACGATGATGTTCGCCGACTCTTCGACCGAATCGTTGATCTCGTCCTCCGCAATGTCGTCATGCTCCTCCATCGCGAGCATACGCAGCGCGAAGCGGCGCATGGTTTCTGCATCCATGTGGACGACGGCGCGTCCCATCGGCGCTCCGGTAAGACCGATGATGACGGCGATGCCTTGAATCGTCAGATAGGGGCTTTCATCGATGGAGACCTCCACCTCGCTCTCCACCCCGAGCAGACTGAACAAACTGCGTTGGAACGCCTGTGCGAAAGTTTCTACATAAGAGTCGCGCAGCATGGCGATGGCGCCAGTCCTCTTCTGGCAAAGAATAATCAGTATATCGATGATCTCATTGGGCTTCACGGGCTTCTGCAGGAACGCATGAATCCCCGCTTCACGCCCCTGCGTCATGAGGCTCGCATCCTTCATTGCACTGATCATGACGATCATGGCGTCCGGGTCGATCGCGAGGATGCGGCGGCTCGTCTCAATGCCGTTGGCGTCTGGAAGATTCATATCCATCGTCACGGCAGCCGGACGCGTTTCCTTATATTTTTCGACAGCCTCGGCGGCATTGCTCGCGATGGCACAGACATCAAAACCCGCTTTCGTGAGGATGCCCTCAAGCATCGCTTGACTGACGCGCGAATCGTCGACAATCATAATTTTAACTTTATTCACTAAGCTCACCCTATTCTTTCCGCCCGATAAGAGAACATATCCCTCTACATTTATCCTATCGGCTAAAGTCATTAAAAGATTAAGCATTTTCTCTATCTGCGCCCATGCGCGAGAGGATGACGCGGGCGACGTGAACGCCGCTTGCACCCGCCTGCGAAAGACCGCGTGTGACGCCGGCGCCATCGCCGACGGCAAAGACATTTTTAAGACGCGTTTCAAGCTCGTTGGAAAGCACGATGCGTGAACTATAGAACTTAACTTCGACGCCATAGAGCAGCGTGTCGTCGTTCGTCATGCCCGGCGCAACCGCATTGAGCGCCTGCACCATCTCCATGATGTTGTCAAGATGGCGCTTAGGCAAAATCAGCGAGAGATCGCCCGGGGTCGCATGGAGCGTCGGCTCCATGAAGCTGTGGCTCATACGGTGCGCGTTCGTGCGCCTGCCTTGAACGAGGTCGCCGTAACGCTGCATGATGATGCCGCCGCCGAGCATGTTGGAAAAAGAAGCGATGCTCTTGCCATACTTATGCGGCTCATTGAACGGCTCCGTAAAGTGGTTCGACACCAAGAGGGCGAAATTTGTGTTGCGGCTCTGCATCTTCGGGTCGCTGTACGAGTGACCGTTGACCGTCATGATACCGCCCGTATTTTCCATGACGACATGCCCGTGCGGATTCATACAAAAAGTGCGCACAGAATCGCCGTAGCGTTTCGTACGGTAGACAAGCTTCGCTTCATAGACGTCCGAGGTAATGTGATCGAAGATCTCGTCAGGCACTTCGACACGCACTCCGACGTCAACTTGATTGTTCTTCTGCTCGACGCGCAGCCGCCGACATTCCTCGGAGAACCATTCGGCGCCCGAACGCCCCGGCGCGACGACGAGATACTCAGCGGCGATTCGGTCGCCGCTCTCCAACGCCAGGGCATTTTCCCCTTCGCCGTCGGATAGGATGTTCTTGACGGACGCACCGAAACGGAACTCAACGCGCTCTTTCATGTACTCGTAAGTTTTTTCGAGCATCTTCAAGTTGTTTTCCGTGCCGAGATGGCGCACGCTCGCTTCCAAAAGATGAAGATCATGCTCCAAGGCAAGCTTGCCGATGCGGCTGCCCTTCGTGCTGAACACTTTCGCAGGCGCACCGTGGCGCATATTGATCGCATCGACATACTCAATGAGACGCATGACCTCCGCCGCGCTGATATACTCGCCAAGCCAGCCGCCGAACTGTGTCGTGAAGTTGTACTTGCCGTCGGAAAAGGCGCCCGCGCCGCCGAAACCGCGCATGATGCTGCAAGGCTTGCAGCCGATGCAGCTCTTAACCTTGCCCGCTGAAATCGGACAGCAGCGATGGTATATATCGTTGCCGCTCTCTATGACGACGATGGAAAGATCGGGCTTCTTCTCTGCCAGCTCGTACGCTGCAAAAACGCCCGCCGGTCCCGCGCCCACAATAGCGACATCGTATTTTTTCACCTTGTCGCCTCCCGTCTGCCGGATGCGAAAATTCACTCTTCTACAATTGGTATTATATAGGAAGAACTTCCTTTATGCAAGGGATTCGTTGCATAAAGCGTGGGGTTTCATTAAATCCGCAGAGGCAAACAGCACAACAAAAAGCAGGGATACGAAGAGTCGCCTTGCGGCTTCTCTCCATATCCCTGCTTCTCTTTCGTATTCTCAGACCAGCTCCAAAAGCGCCATCGGCGCGGCATCTCCGCGGCGGGGACCGAGCTTCAGGATGCGCGTGTAGCCACCCGGACGCTCCGTGTACTTGCCTGCAATATCGTTAAAGAGCTTCCTGACTGCTTCTTCATCGCCAATATCGGCAATCGCCTGACGGCGAGCGGCAAGATCGCCACGCTTTGCCAGCGTGATGAGCTTTTCGGCGAGGCTTCTGACTTCCTTCGCCTTCGCTTCCGTCGTCTCGATGCGTTCATGCTTGAAGAAGGATGCCAAGATGCTGCGGAAGAGTGCCTTGCGGGCACTCGAATTACGCCCTAATTTTCTATAGCTCATGGTTTTTCCCTCTCTTATTCTTCTTCTTTCTTCAATGTCAAGTCGTATTCCTCGAGCTTCTTCTTGACTTCTTCCAAAGACTTCCTGCCAAGGTTCCTGACCTTCATCATATCCTCTTCGGTCTTCGATACGAGATCGGCGACCGTGTTGATATTCGCGCGCTTCAAGCAGTTGAAGGAGCGAACGGAAAGGTCAAGATCTTCGATGGTCGTTTCGAGCACCTTGGAAGCATCCGGCTCTTCCGGCTCAGGCAGTGCGACTTCTTCTTCTTCCTCTTCCTCAGGAATGCCCGCCATGCTCTGAAAGAGCTTGAAGTGCGAGATGAGGATGCTCGCCGCACGGCTCACGCCCTCTTCGGGGCGAATGGAGCCATCCGTCCAGACATCGAGAATGAGCTTGTCGTAGTCGGTGACGTTGCCCACGCGCGTGTCCTGCACGGTGTAGTTGACGCGCTGGATCGGGGAAAAGATAGAGTCGATCGGAATGACGCCGATGACATGATCGGGCTTCTTGTTCTTCTCCGCTGCCACATAACCTTTTCCACGCTCAACGGTCATCTCCATATGGATTTCACCGTCCTCATTGAGCGTCGCGATATGAAGATCGGGGTTCAAGATCTCGACGTCGGGATCGGTGATGATGTCCGCCGCCGTGACTTCCTTCTCGCCCTTGACGTCGAGACGAAGAACGCGCGGCTCTTCGCTGTGCATCTTGAGGCAGAGCGACTTGAGGTTCAGCACGATGTTCGTCACATCATCCCGAACCCCCGGGATGGTGGAAAACTCGTGCAGTACGCCGTCGATGCGAATCGAGGTGATCGCAGCGCCCGGCAGAGATGACAAGAGGATGCGCCGCAAGCTGTTGCCGAGGGTCGTGCCGTAGCCACGCTCCAAAGGCTCGCAGACGAACTTCCCATAACGATTATCTTCGCTGATTTCTACTATCTCGATCTTTGGCTTTTCGATCTCGATCATCCGGGATAACCCTCCTCCATTGTTCTCATGCAGTCGATCATATCGGTAAGTACCGGCAAGAGATTATCTGGAGTACAGCTCGACGATCGCCTGCTCGTTGACGGGGACGTCGATCTCATCGCGGCTCGGATAGCGCGTAACCGTACCGCTGAGTTTTGCGCCGTCAGCCGTGAGCCACGCAGGGAGGTTCAGCGGCTTATAATTCTCGGCGAGCGCCTTGAAAAAAGCGTTCGCACGGCTTTTCTCGTCGATCGTGATCTCATCTTCGGCGCGGACGAGCGCGGATGGAATGTCGAGACGCTTGCCGTTGACAAGGATGTGACCGTGCGTCACGAGCTGACGAGCCTGACGGCGCGTCTTAGCAAGACCGAGACGGAATACGACGTTGTCGATGCGGCGCTCAAGGAGACCGAGGAGATTCTCGCCCGTGACGCCCGGCATCGTCTTTGCCTTTTCATAATACTTGCGGAACTGCTTTTCCAAGACGCCGTAGATGAACTTCGCCTTCTGCTTTTCCTTGAGCTGTATACCGTACTCGCTGACCTTGCGGTTCTGGCGGCGCGGCTGACGCTTGGACTGGCGGCTGATGCCGACCATACCCGGCTCGATGCCGAGCGAACGGCACCGCTTGAGGGTTGCGGATCTGTCAATAGCCATATTTCTTCTGCACCTCCATCAAACTCTTCTGCGCTTCGGCGGACGGCAGCCGTTGTGCGGAATCGGGGTGACGTCCTTGATCATGTTGACTTCAAGCCCCGTCGCCTGCAGGGAGCGGATCGCTGCTTCACGGCCGGCGCCGGGTCCCTTGACGTAGACCTCGACCTGCTTCAAGCCATGCTCCATCGCAGCCTTCGCTGCGACTTCCGCCGCCATCTGCGCGGCGAACGGCGTGCTCTTACGCGAGCCGCGGAAGCCGAGGCCGCCGGCGCTCGCCCACGAGAGGGCATTGCCGCTCTTGTCCGTCAGCGTGACGATCGTGTTGTTGAAGGTGGAGCTGATATGTGCAACGCCAAATTCAATGTTCTTGCGGTCTCTTTTTTTCGTCCGCGTCGTTTTCTTTACTGCCACTCAATGACCCTCCCTTTTATTTGTCCTTCTTCTTGCCTGCGATGGCCTTTCTGGGGCCTTTGCGCGTGCGGGCGTTGTTCTTCGTGTTCTGTCCGCGCACGGGAAGTCCCAAGCGGTGACGGCGGCCGCGATAGCAACCGATATCGACGAGACGCTTGATCGCCATCTGACGCTCACGGCGAAGATCGCCCTCGACGATCGCTTCCTTGTCGATGACGTCGCGCAGTTTCACGACTTCATCTTCCGTGAGGTCGCGCGTGCGCGTGTCAGGATTGACGCCCGCCAACTTCAGGAGCTTCTGGGATGTCGTCAGACCGATCCCGTAGATATATGTCAAAGCAATCTCGATTCTCTTGTCACGCGGTAAATCCACACCGGCGATACGTGCCATAAAAAAGCACCTCCTTAACCTTGTCTCTGCTTATGCTTCGGATTTTCGCAAATGACCATGACGCGGCCCTTGCGTTTGATGATTTTGCATTTCTCGCAAATCCGTTTGACGGACGGCTTGACTTTCATTGACATTGCCTCCTTCTGCGCTGCCTGCCGAAAAAGCGGCTGCGTCTACTTAAAACGATAGGTGATGCGGCCGCGTGTCAGATCGTAAGGCGTAAGCTCAATCGTGACCTTGTCGCCGGGAAGAATGCGAATGAAATTCATGCGGATCTTCCCCGAGACATGCGCCAGGACGACGTGACCGTTTTCCAGCTCGACTTGAAACATCGCGTTGGGCAGCGCTTCCAGCACTTTGCCCTCGACTTCGATTACATCTTGTTTTGACATGAGCTTCTCCCTCTCTGAAATTGGGTTGGGCGAAAGCTGTCCATCTTCCGTGAAAGGAGCGTTCCGCATCGGGAAATGCCCATGCCCAACATCGTATTTTTCGGGACGCTTTCGTTCGCCCCGCCGTGACGCTCTAGCGTCTTTATCGCTCGGTGGCTCCCAGACACGCAGCCTCAGCCCTTCAAAGCAGCGAGCATGGCGACCTTGACGGCGTCGATGGTCTGTCTGCCGTCGATCTCCTTGTAGACGCCCGCCTTCTCATAGTAGTCGATCAAGGGCTTTGTCTGCGCCTCATAAACGGAAAGACGGTTCTTCATCGTCTCCTCGCTGTCGTCAGCGCGCTGGTAGAGGTCTCCGGAGCAGGCGTCGCAAACCGCGTCCTTCGCAGGCGGATTGAACTTCACATGGTAGGTAGCGCCGCAGGATTTGCAGATGCGGCGTCCGACGGCGCGCTCGATGAGGTCCGCCGTCGGCACCGTGATGTTTAGAGCAGCGGTGAGGCAAAGCCCCAGCTCTTTCAGAATGCCCGAAAGGGCGTCCGCCTGCTCCACCGTACGCGGGAAGCCGTCCAGGATGAAACCCTTCTTGCAGTCGGGCTTCGCGAGCCGCTCCTTTACGATGCCGATCGTGACCTCGTCCGGCACGAGCTTACCGGCGTCCATGCAGGCCTTCGCCTGCAGCCCGAGCGCCGTCCCCTCTTTCACGGCGGCGCGGAACATGTCGCCCGTCGAGATGTGCGGGATGCCGAACTCTTTCACGAGATTGGCCGCCTGCGTGCCTTTGCCGGCGCCCGGCGGGCCCATTAACAGGATATGCATCAAAGGACTCCTCCTATTTCATGAAACCTTGATAATGGCGCATGACCACCATAGACTCGATCTGCTTCATCGTGTTCAGTGCAACCCCGACGACGATGAGCAATGCCGTGCCGCCGAAGTACACGCCCTCGATGTGGGTCGCGCCCGCGACGAGGTTCGGCAGCACTGCGATGAAAGCCAGGAAGAACGCGCCTGCCAGCGTGATGCGCGTCATGACAGTATCGAGATATTCTTCCGTTGGTTTGCCCGGGCGTATGCCGGGGATGAAACCACCGTATTTTTTCAGATTCTCTGCCATATCCGATATCTTTACAGTAACCGCGGTATAAAAGTACGTGAAGAAAATGATGAGCAGCGCGTAGATACTGGTCTGCAGCGGTGTGCCCCACGCAAAATAACCGGCGAGTGTGGTCACCCAGGGAACTTCAATAAACTGGGCGACGGTTACTGGAAACATCAGCACGGATGACGCAAAGATGATTGGAATAACTCCCGCATGGTTGACCTTCAGCGGGATATGGCTGGAACTTCCGCCATACGTTTTCTTTCCGACAACCCTTTTTGCGTAGGAAATCGGAATTCTGCGATTGCCCTCTTGGATGTAAATGACAAACACGATCATCAAGAGAGCGATGACGGCAAAGACGAATGCGTTGAAATAGCTGATCGTCCCCGCCTGTAAGTAGCTGTAGATCGTGCCGAGATTCTTCGGCAATGCCGCGACGATACCGGCAAAGATAATGAGCGATATGCCGTTGCCGACGCCGTTCGCCGTGATCTGCTCGCCGATCCACATGAGGAATATCGTGCCTCCCGTCAACGTGATCGCGATGATCAGAATGGAGACGGGGTTGGGATTCAAGATCGCCTGCTTCAAGCCAATCGACATGCCGATGGCTTGGAAAAAGGCGAGAGCTACGGTCAGGTAGCGTGTGACCTTCGTCGTTTTCTTGTGCCCTTCCTGCCCTTCTTTGGACCATTGCTCCAAAGTCGGAATGACAACCGTGAGAAGCTGCATGATGATTGACGCGTTGATGTACGGCGTGATGCTCATCGCAAAGATGGAAAACTTGCTGAACGCACCGCCGGAAAAGAGATCCAACAGGCCGAACAAGTTGCCCGTAGCAAACAGCTGCTCGATCGCCGACGGATCAACGCCCGGTACAGGAATGTGCGTACCGAGACGAAACACGGCGAACATGACGAGCGTGAAGATGACCTTCTGTCTTAGCTCCGGAATCTTATAGACGTTCGCAAGGGCTGAAAACAATCAGATCACCTCGATCTGGCCGCCTGCCGCCTTGATCTTCTCCTCCGCCGACTTCGTAAAGCCGTTGGCGCGAACCGTGAGTTTCTTCGTGATCTCGCCCTTGCCGAGGATGCGGATGCCGTCACAGACATTCTTCAGGATGCCCTCTTCAACGAGTGCGACGGGATCGACGACAGCGCCGTCGTCAAAGCGGTTCAAAGTTTCGACGTTGACTTCCGCATAGATCTTGCGGAACACATTGTTGAAGCCGCGCTTCGGAAGCCTGCGGTAGATCGGCATCTGTCCGCCTTCGAAGCCCGTGCGGACGCCGCCGCCGCTCCTCGAATTCTGACCTTTGTGCCCGCGACCTGCGGTCTTGCCGTTGCCGCTGCCGATGCCGCGGCCTACGCGGTTGCGCGTCTTTTTGGAGCCTTCCGCCGGGGACAATTCATGTAACTTCATACTGCTTGCACCTCCTTGTTCTTTCTTATATATTCTCGACCTTCACGAGATGTTCGACCTTGTGGATCTGCCCCTTCAGCGCATCGTTCATCTCACGCTCGACCGACGAGTTGAGCTTACGAAGTCCGAGCGAACGAACGGTGGCTCTCTGCGTCTCGGGACGACCGATGAGGCTTCTCGTAAGAGTGATTTTGACCTTTGCCATCGAACTTCCTCCTTACCCTAAGAGTTCCTGCACCGTCTTGCCGCGCAGTTCAGCGACCGCTTCGGCGCGCTTGAGCTGCTCGAGACCCTTGACCGTGGCGCGAACCATGTTGTTCGGATTCGACGATCCCAAGGACTTCGTGAGAATGTCGCGGATGCCCGCAAGTTCCAAGACGGCGCGCGCAGGACCGCCCGCGATGACGCCGGTACCTTTGGCGGCGGGCTTCAAGAGCACGCGGCCTGCACCGAAGATGCCGATCATCTCGTGCGGAATCGTCGTGTCCTTCAAAGAAACCTCGATGAGATTCTTCTTCGCGTCCTCGATGCCCTTTCGGATCGCCTCGGGCACTTCGCTCGCCTTTCCAAGACCTGCGCCGACCTTGCCCTTCTTATTGCCCACGACGACGAGGGCGCTGAAGGAGAAACGGCGGCCGCCCTTGACGACTTTAGCGACGCGGTTGATGTAAACGACCTTCTCCTCAAATTCAGGAGTCTCGTTGTTTCTGTCCCGGTCCCTGTCATGGTTCCTGTCCATTCTAGCCATTCATTTACCTCCTTGCAAGTCAGAATTTAAGGCCTGCCTCGCGCGCTGCTTCCGCGAGCGCTGCGACGCGGCCGTGGTAGATGTAGCCTCCGCGGTCAAAGACAACCTCGGTGATACCCTTTTCGAGTGCACGCTTCGCGACAGCGGCGCCGACAGCCTTCGCGGCTTCAATGTTGCCGCCGTAGTTCGAGAATCCCTTGTCCTTCGAACTTGCCGAGACGAGCGTCACGCCCTTTTCGTCGTCGATCACCTGCGCGTAGATGTTCGCGAGGCTTCTGTATACGTTGAGGCGTGGGCGCTCTGCCGTGCCCGAAACGTGGTTCCTCACGCGCAGGTGGCGCTTCTGCCTTGCCTTGTTCTTATCTGCCTTGATCAGCACTATGGTCACTCCTTCCCTTTAAGCTGCCTTATTTCTTCGCCTTCGCGCCGGCCTTACCGACCTTGCGGCGAATGTGCTCGCCTTCGTACTTGATGCCCTTGCCCTTGTACGGTTCAGGCAGACGATAGCTGCGAATCTTCGCGGCGATGGCTCCGACAGCTTCCTTGTCGATGCCCGAAACGACGATGCTTGTCGCGCTCGGCGCGTCAAGCGTAATGCCTGCGGGCGGCTCGACGATGACGGGATGGGAAAAACCCAAGGAAAGGTTCAAATTCTTGCCCTGCTTCGCAGCACGGTAGCCGACGCCGTTGATCTCCAGCGTTTTCTTGAAGCCTTCCGTCACGCCGACGACCATGTTGTTCAAAAGCGTGCGCGTGAGACCGTGCAGGGAGCGATGCATCTTATCGTCCGACGGACGCGTGACCGTGAGGACACTGCCCTCGACCGTAATCTTCATGTCCGGATGAAGCTCGCGGAAAAGCTCGCCCTTCGGACCCTTTACTGTCACCTTATTGACTTCCTCAATCTTGACGGTTACGCCAGCGGGAATCTCAATCGGTGCTCTGCCAATTCTCGACATCTTTTCACCTCCAGACGTTTACCAGACATAGGCGACGACTTCGCCGCCAAGACCGGCCTTGCGGGCTTCCTTGTCGCTCATAATCCCCTTCGATGTGGAAATGATGGCGACGCCGAGTCCGCCGAGGACGCGCGGCAGCTCATCGTGCTTCGCGTAAGCGCGGAGACCAGGCTTCGAGATGCGCTTGATGCCCGTGATGACCTTCTCGCGTGCGGGGCCGTACTTGAGGAAAACCGTCAACATGCCCTGCTTGGAGTCTGCCGTGAAGGTGTAGTCTTTAATGAAACCCTCTTCCTTCAAGACCTCGGCAATCGCCTTCTTGATCTTGGAAGCGGGAATTTCCACCTTGGAGTGGTAAACGGAGTTCGCGTTGCGAACGCGCGTCAGCATATCTGCAATAGGATCAGTCATTACCATGAAACCGATATCCTCCCTTTCATTCTTTTCGAGGAAGACGCCGCGCCAAAGGTGCGGGACGGCTTCCTTTCACTTTCGCCCCTCGGGGCGGTTCCTTACCATAAAGCCCCAAGAGGTCAAGCCATAGGCGCAGACCGATTGGTTAGGCTTCTGTAAGGGCGGCGCACTTTTGTCCACGAAGCGGACGTTTGTGCGTGTAGTTTACCAGCTGGCTTTCGTCACGCCGGGAATGGCGCCGTTGTAGCTCTGCTCACGGAAGCAGATGCGGCACATGTCGAACTTTCTCATGTAGCCATGCGGACGACCGCAGATCTTGCAGCGGTTGTGCTGGCGCACCTTGAACTTCGGCTGCTGGCTCCACTTTTCGATCATTGATTTCTTTGCCACAGTTCATACCTCCTTCTTCAAGCCTTGAAGGGCATGCCCATGAGCTTCAAAAGCTCACGCGCCTCTTCGTCTTTTTCCGCTGTCGTGACGATGACGATGTTCATGCCGCGCAGCTTGTCGATCTTATCGTACTCGATCTCGGGGAAGATGAGCTGCTCCTTGAGGCCGACCGCATAGTTGCCGCGACCGTCAAATGCCGTGCTGCTCACGCCGCGGAAGTCGCGGACGCGCGGCAGGGCGACGTTGATGAACTTGTCGAGGAACTGGTACATGCGCGTGCCGCGCAGCGTGACCTTCGTGCCGATCGGCATACCTTCCCTGAGTTTCCAAGCCGCAAGCGACTTTTTCGCGCGCGTCAGAATCGGCTTCTGACCTGCGATGATCGTCAGATCGCTGACGGCGGCGTCAAGCGCCTTGGGATTGCCGACAGCTTCGCCGACGCCCATGTTGATGATGACCTTCTCGATCTTCGGAAGCTGCATGATGTTCTTGTAGCCGAACTTCTTCGTAAGCTCCGGCACAACTTCATTCTTGTACTTTTCCTGTAATCTTTCCAAACCGTGCTCCTCCTTCCTCGATTATTTCGTCTGGTCGATGACTTCGCCGCACTTCTTGCAGGCGCGAACCATCTTGCCATTGACTTCCTTCTTGCCCGTGCGCGCAGCCTTTTTGCAGGCGGGGCATACGAGCATGACCTTGCAGGCGTTCAGCGGGGCTTCCTTCTGGATGATGCCGCCCTGCGGATACTTCTGGCTCGGCTTCGTATGGCGCTTCACCTTGTTCACGCCCTCGACGATGACCTTGCCTTTTTTCGGCAGAGCCTCGACGATCTTTCCCTCTTTGCCCTTATCCTTGCCTGCGAGGACGACGACCGTGTCGCCTTTCTTTACGTGCAGTTTCACCTGTGACAAAATAGCGCCTCCTATCAAAGAACTTCAGGAGCCAAGGAAACGATCTTCATGAAATCCTTCTCGCGCAGCTCCCTGGCCACAGGGCCAAAAATACGGGTTCCTCTCGGCGTCTTGTCTTCCTTGATGAGCACGGCGGCGTTCTCGTCAAAGCGGATGAAAGAGCCGTCCGGACGGCGAATGCCCTTGACGCTGCGGACGACGACAGCCTTGACGACGTCGCCCTTCTTGACCGTACCGCCGGGGGCCGCTGCCTTGACGGCAGCCACGATAACATCACCGATGTTGGCATACTTGCGGTACGAGCCGCCGAGCACGCGGATGCACATGATCTCTTTCGCGCCCGTATTGTCGCCAACATTCAGCATGGTCTGCTGTTGAATCAATGTATGAACCTCCCTTTCGAGATAGCGGCGAGATTATTTCGCCCTCTCGACGATCTTCACGACTCTCCAGCGCTTGTGCTTCGAGAGCGGACGCGTCTCCATCAGAGCCACCGTATCGCCGACATGCGCCTCGTTGTTTTCGTCGTGCGCCTGGAATTTCACCGTCTTCTTGACGGCTTTTTTATACAATTTATGCTGTTCGATGTCGACAACGGCGACGACGACGGTCTTATCCATCTTGTCGCTTACGACCTTGCCGACTCTCGTCTTGCGTTCATTTCTCTCGCTCATCAAAGAGCCTCCTTCCTCTGCATATCAATCAATGTTTTGCCAAGCAAATGTCCTGACTTCCAAGTTCAAGCTCACGCTGCACCGTCTTGACGCGTGCGATTGACTTCTTGACTTCCTTGATACGCATCGGATTCTCCAGCTGACCGGTAGCGTGCTGGAAACGGAGGTTAAACAGCTCCTGTTTGAGCGAAGCAAGCTTTTCGCCAAGCTCCCCGGCATTCAAGTCGCGTATCTCATTAACCTTCATTTACTTCACCGCCCTCTGCTGCTTTCAGTGACTCCTCGCGCGTGACGAACTTCGTGCGGATCGGCAGCTTGTGGCCTGCGAGACGCATGGCCTCCATGGCAACTTCCTTCGACACGCCGTTCATCTCAAAGAGCACGCGGCCGGGCTTGACGACGCAGACCCAGTACTCAGGCGAACCTTTGCCGCTGCCCATGCGCGTCTCGGCAGGCTTCGCTGTAACGGGCTTGTCGGGGAAGATCTTGATCCAGACCTTACCGCCGCGCTTGATGTAGCGCGTCATGGCGATACGGGCGGCTTCGATCTGACGGTTCGTGATCCATGCCGGCTCCAGAGCCACAAGGCCGAACTCACCGTGGCTGACCGTGTTGCCGCGATGCGCCTTACCCTTCATGCGGCCGCGGAACTGCTTGCGGTATTTGACTCTCTTCGGTAATAACATTAAGCCTCGCTCCCTTCAGCAGCAGCCTTCTGCGACTGCTTCTTCTCCGGAAGGATTTCGCCCTTGAATATCCAAACCTTGACGCCGATGCGTCCGTACGTCGTGCGGGCTTCCGCCGTGCCGTAGTCAATGTCGGCGCGCAGCGTGTGCAGCGGGATGCTTCCCTCGCGATACGCTTCGCTTCTGGCAATTTCCGCGCCGCCTAAGCGACCCGAAACCTTGACCTTGATGCCCTTGGCGCCAAGACGCATCGTGCGGCCAACCGACTGCTTCATAGCGCGGCGGAACGCGATGCGGCGCTCAAGCTGCTGTGCGATGTTCTCGGCGACGAGCGTCGCGTCGAGATCGGGCTGGCGGATCTCGGCGATGTTGATGTCAACCGTCTTGTCCGTCTTGCCCTTGAGACCTTCCTTGATCTGCTCGATGCCCGAGCCGCCGCGGCCGATGACCATGCCGGGCTTCGCCGTATGGATCGTGAGCTTCAGGCGGTTCTTCGAGCGCTCCGTCTCAATCTTCGAGACGCCGGCAGCGCCGAGACTGTCCTTCAAATACTTGCGGATCTTGATATCTTCATGCAGGTTGTCTGCAAAGTCCTTGTCTGCGTACCATTTTGCATCCCAATCCTTGACGATGCCGATGCGGATGCCGTTCGGATTTACTTTCTGACCCAAACCTTTTCCCTCCTTCTCATCTTTCTTCCACGGCGACGGTGACGTGAGACGTGCGCTTCAAGATCTTGAACGCCTGCCCACGGGAACGCGGGTGGATACGTTTGAGTGTCGGGCCCTGATCGACATACGCCGTCTTAACGTAGAGTTTGTCGACATTCATGTCGAAATTGTTCTCAGCATTGGAAACGGCGGATTTTAATACCTTCTCTATGACGTCCGCGCCGATCTTCGGCGTGAACTTCAAGATTGCGAAAGCCGAGGCGATGTCCTTGCCACGGATGAGATCCATGACGACACGTACCTTGCGCGGCGCAATCCGTACATACTTAGCTGTAGCTTTTGCTTCCAAAGGGGAAATGCCTCCTTTCGCTCTTATCTCAGCGAAGTCTTGCGCTCTTCGCCGGCATGGCCTTTGAACGTGCGCGTCGGAGCGAATTCCCCGAGCTTATGTCCAACCATGTCTTCCGTCACATATACAGGAACGTGCTTGCGGCCGTCGTGTACGGCGATCGTATGACCCACGAAATCCGGCAGGATCGTAGAACTTCTCGACCACGTTTTCACGACCTTCTTGTCGTTCGCCGCGTTGAGCGCGTCAATTTTCTTCACGAGACTTTCTTGCACGAAAGGTCCCTTCTTTACTGATCTCGACAAAATATATCCTCCTTCCGCTCAGGCAGCCAATGTACTGCCTGCCATCCACGAATTACTTGCGGCCGCGTACGATGAGCTTGTCCGACGCCTTCTTGCGGCGCGTCTTGGCGCCCATCGCGCACTTGCCCCATTTCGTGACCGGATGCTTGCGGCCGACCGGGCTTCTTCCTTCGCCGCCGCCGTGCGGATGGTCGTTCGGGTTCATCGCTACGCCGCGATTCTCCGGACGCTTGCCGAGCCAGCGATTGCGTCCCGCCTTGCCGATCGTAATGTTCTCATGTTCCAAGTTGCCGACCTGACCGATCGTCGCGCGGCAGTTGATATGCACTTTGCGAAGCTCGCCCGAGGGAAGACGCAAAAGTGCGTAGTCGTTTTCCTTCGCCATGAGCTGCACGGCGCTGCCGGCGCTCCTTGCGAGCTGTGCGCCCTTGCCGATCTTCATCTCAATGTTATGGATCATCGTGCCGACGGGGATATTCTTGATCGGAAGCGCGTTGCCGACCTTGATATCCGCTTCCGCGCCCGACTCCACCTTGTCGCCGACCTTGAGTCCGTTCGGCGCGAGGATGTAGCGCTTCTCGCCGTCCGCGTAGTTCAAAAGGGCGATACGTGCGCTGCGGTTCGGATCGTACTCAATCGTCGCGACGCGGGCGGGGATGCCGTCCTTCGTGCGCTTGAAGTCGATGATGCGGTAGCGGCGCTTATGACCGCCGCCCTGATGACGCACCGTCATGCGCCCCTGCTGGTTGCGTCCGCCATGACTCTTGAGGCTCTCGACGAGGGATTTTTCCGGCTTGTCCGTCGTGATCTCATCGAACGATGCGACCGTCATGAACCTGCGGCCTGCGGAATAGGGTTTGAAACTTTTGATTGCCACTTCTCTTTACCTCCTTTGCTCGATTTTATGCCTGGAAGAACTCGATCGTCTCGCCCGGAGCGAGCTTCACGATCGCTTTCTTGTAGTCCGAGCGCTTGCCGACGAAACGTCCCATGCGCTTTACCTTGCCGCTGACGTTGACCGTGTTCACGTTCGCGACCTTCACGTTGAAAACTTCCGCGACTGCCTTGGCGATCTCGATTTTGTTCGCTTTCTTGGCAACGACGAAGACATACTTGCCTTCCTCCATGAGCTGTGTGCTTTTCTCCGTGATCAGCGGGCGGATGAGGATATCGCGTGCGTCCATTATGCGAGCACCTCCTCGATTTTTTCTATCGCAGCTTTCGTGATGAAGAGCTTCGTATGGTTCAAAATATCGTAGACGTTGAGACCCATCGTGTTGATCGCCTTGACGCCGGGGATGTTGCGCGAAGAACGCTCGACATTCTCGTTCTCATCGAGCGTGATGATGAGGCTCTTCGCTTCGACGCCAAAATCGCTGAGCATCTTGACGACGCTCTTCGTCTTCGGGGCGTCGAACTGCAGGTCGTCGAGAACGATGAAATCACCGCTCGCCACCTTGTCCGAGAGCGCACACTTGATCGCGAGGCGGCGCTGCTTCTTCGGCATACGGAAAGCATACGAGCGCGGCTGAGGGCCGAACACCGTGCCGCCGCCAACCCAGAGCGGCGAGCGCGTCGAGCCGCTTCTCGCACGACCCGTGCCCTTCTGTCTCCACGGCTTCCTGCCGCCGCCCCTCACGAGACCGCGCGTTTTCGTGGCATGTGTACCGAGACGGCGCGATGCGAGCTGCATGACGACCGCCTGATGTACAAGACCTGCATTCATCTCCACGCCGAAGACGCTGTCATTCAATTCGATATCGCCAACCTGCTGGTTTGCGCTATTATAAACTGCTACTTTTGGCATAAGTTAGCAATCCTCCTTCCAGATTATTTTCCCGCCTGTTTCGGCTTGTCCGGCTTGACCGTGGCGCGAACCACGACAAGACCCTTCTTCGGGCCGGGGATTGCGCCCTTGATGAGGATGAGGTTGCGCTCCGCGTCCACACGGACGACGGCGAGACGCTGCACCGTAACCCTCGCATGACCCATCTGGCCGGGGAGCTTCTTGCCCTTCAAGACGCGGCCGCCATGACCGCTGATCATCGCGCCCGTCGAGCCGGGTTCTCTGTGCGACTTCGAGCCGTGCCCCATAGGACCGCGCGCGAAGTTGTGGCGCTTGATCGTACCGGCGAAGCCCTTGCCCTTCGAAGTGCCCGTCACATCGACGAGGTCGCCGGCAGCAAATATGTCAACGCCGATGGTGTCACCGACATTATATTCCGAAGCATCAGTCAGACGCATCTCGCGGATGAAGCGTACAGGAGCGACCCCTGCTTTAGCGAAGTGACCCTTCAGAGGCTTCGTGACCCTCTTCTCCTTGACTTCGCCGAAGCCGATCTGGACAGCGTTGTAGCCGTCATTCTCCACGGTCTTGTTCATGATGACAACATTGTTGCCGGACTCGACGACCGTGACGGGAACGACAGTGCCCTCTTCCGTAAAGATCTGCGTCATGCCAAGTTTTCTTCCCAAAATAGCTTTCGACATAAATTCCACCTCCCCTTACAGCTTGATCTCGATGTCCACCCCGGCCGGCAGGTCAAGGCGCATCAATGCGTCCACCGTCTTGGACGAAGGATCGAGGATGTCGATGAGGCGCTTATGGGTGCGCATCTCGAACTGCTCGCGCGAATCCTTGTTGACATGCGGGGAACGCAGGATCGTGTAGATGTTCTTCTCCGTGGGGAGTGGGATCGGTCCCGACACACGAGCGCCCGTCCTCTTGGCGGTATCGACGATCTTAACCGCGCTCTGGTCGAGAGCCTTGTGGTCGTAAGCCTTCAAACGAATACGGATTTTCTGCTGTTTTGACAATGTGTTTTCCTCCTTGTCGTCCGGACTCCGTGGCCCAAACATTTCTCCGCAGCAGTTCCCTCGGCTCATGCCGAGCCATCTGCCGCGTCATCGCATGGGAGCAATAAGAAAACGCTGAACTTGTCAGTGATTCCTGTGATGAGATAAATACATAAAGCTTTTATAAAGGGCTGCGAGACCGCAGCCCTTATAAAAGCCCTTATGAAGTTGACGTCTTAGCCCTCGATCTCCGTCACGCGGCCGGCGCCGACCGTATGACCGCCCTCACGGATAGCGAAGCGCAGACCCTTTTCGATGGCGATCGGCGTGATGAGCTCGACCTGCATCTCGACGTTGTCGCCAGGCATGACCATCTCCGTGCCTTCCGGCAGACGAACAACACCCGTGACATCCGTCGTGCGGAAGTAGAACTGCGGACGATAGTTCGTGAAGAACGGCGTATGACGACCGCCCTCTTCCTTCTTGAGGACGTAGACCTGCGCCTTGAACTTCGTGTGCGGATTAATCGAGCCGGGCTTCGCGAGAACCTGTCCGCGGACGATGTCCTTGCGATCGACGCCGCGCAAGAGAGCGCCGATGTTGTCGCCAGCGACAGCCGTATCAAGCATCTTGCGGAACATTTCGATGCCCGTGACAACCGTCGACTTCGTCTCATCTTCGAGACCGACGATCTCGACCGTATCGTTGAGCTTCAGCTCACCGCGCTCGACGCGGCCCGTCGCGACCGTGCCGCGGCCCGTGATCGTGAAGACATCTTCAACCGGCATGAGGAAAGGCTTCTCCGTATCGCGCGTCGGCGTCGGGATGTACTCATCGACAGCATCCATGAGTTCGAGAATCTTCTTCTCCATCTCCGCATCATCCTCAAGAGCCTTGAGAGCCGAGCCTGCGATCACCGGAATGTCGTCGCCGGGGAACTCATACTGCGTGAGAAGGTCGCGGACTTCCATCTCGACGAGTTCGAGGAGCTCAGGGTCGTCGACCTGATCGACCTTGTTGAGGAAAACAACGATCGCCGGAACGCCGACCTGGCGAGCCAAGAGAATATGCTCGCGCGTCTGCGGCATCGGACCGTCGGCAGCGCTGACGACGAGGATCGCGCCGTCCATCTGCGCCGCGCCCGTGATCATGTTCTTGACGTAGTCAGCGTGGCCCGGGCAATCGACGTGCGCGTAGTGACGTTTTTCCGTCTCGTACTCAACGTGCGCCGTATTGATCGTGATGCCGCGCTCTCTCTCTTCCGGAGCCTTATCGATGTCCGCGTAGTCCTCAAACTGCGCCATGCCTTTTTTGGACAGGACCTTCGTGATGGCTGCCGTCAGCGTCGTCTTGCCGTGATCGACGTGACCGATCGTACCGATGTTGACATGCGGCTTGTTTCTCTCAAACTTCTGCTTAGCCATATTGTTTTTTCCTCCCTCGTTACTCGCCCTTGTTCTTGGCGATGATAGCCTCGGCTATATTCTTAGGAACTTCATCATAGTAAGAAACTTCCATAGAGTAGTTCCCTCGACCCTGTGTCTTGGAGCGCAGATCCGTCGAATATCCGAACATCTCGGACAACGGGACGAACGCATTGATGACCTGGGCGCCGTTTCTCGCTTCCATGCCGTCGATGCGACCGCGGCGCGAATTGATGTCGCCCATGACATCGCCCATGTACTCTTCCGGTACGATGACCTCGACCTTCACATAAGGCTCAAGAAGCACCGGATTCGCCTTCTCGGCGCCGTTTCTAAACGCCATCGAACCTGCGATCTTGAACGCCATTTCAGAAGAGTCGACTTCGTGGTACGAGCCGTCGTAGACCGTGACTTTGACGTCGACCATCGGATAGCCCGCAATGACGCCGTTGTCCATAGCCTCGCGCACGCCGTTCTCGATCGGGTTGATGAACTCCTTCGGAATGACGCCGCCGACGATCTTGTTCTCGAACGTGAAGCCCTCGCCCGGCTCCTGCGGCGTGAGTTCGAGCCAGCAATGACCGTACTGACCATGACCGCCCGACTGACGGACGAACTTGCCTTCCGCCTTCGCCGGCTTCCTTATCGTCTCGCGATACGCGACCTGCGGATTGCCGACGTTGCAGTCGACCTTGAACTCGCGCAGCATACGGTCGACGATGATTTCCAAATGCAGCTCGCCCATGCCCGAGATGATCGTCTGTCCCGTCTCCTGATCCGTGCGCACACGGAATGTCGGATCCTCTTCCGCCAGTTTCTGCAGGGCGATGCCCATCTTCTCCTGATCGTTCTTCGTCTTAGGCTCAACCGCGACCGAGATGACCGGGTCGGGGAACTCCATCGACTCCAGAATGATCGGCTTCGAATCATCGCAGAGCGTGTCGCCCGTCGTCGTATCCTTCAAGCCGACGGCAGCGGCAATATCGCCGCTGTAGACCGTATCCAGCTCGGCGCGATGGTTCGCGTGCATCTGCAGGATGCGACCGATGCGTTCCTTCTTGCCCTTCGTCGAATTGAAGACGTAGGAGCCGGAAGAAAGCGTGCCCGAGTAAACGCGGAAGAATGCAAGCTTGCCGACGTAAGGATCCGCCATGATCTTGAACGCAAGCGCCGCAAAGGGGCCGTCGTCCGTCGAATCGCGGTGATCTTCCTCGCCCGTATCAGGATCGACGCCCTTGATCGCAGGGATGTCGATCGGCGCCGGCATGAAATCGACGATCGCGTCGAGCATCGGCTGCACGCCGCGGTTACGGTACGAAGATCCGCAGGTGACAGGCGTCATCTTGCAGGCGATCGTCGCCTTGCGGATCGCCTTACGAATCTCATCTTCCGAGATCTCCTCGCCGCCGAGATACTTCTCCATGAGCTCGTCATCCTCTTCAGCAACGGCTTCGAGGAGCTTGTCGCGATACTCGTCAGCGAGATCCTTCATATCATCGGGAATCGCCACCTCGTCGGCGACCTTTCCGAGATCGTCCTCATAGATGATAGCTTCCATCTTGATGAGATCGACGATGCCGGAGAACGTATCCTCCGAGCCGATCGGCAGCTGGATTGCCACCGGGTTTGCCTGCAGGCGCTCCTGCATCATCTTCATGACGTTGAAGAAATCCGCGCCTGTGATATCCATCTTGTTGACATAAGCCATGCGCGGGACATTGTACTTCTCCGCCTGCCGCCAGACCGTTTCCGTCTGTGGCTCGACGCCGCCCCTTGCCGTCAGAACGGCGACAGCGCCGTCAAGCACGCGCAGCGAGCGCTCCACCTCAACCGTGAAGTCAACGTGGCCGGGCGTATCAATGATGTTGATTCGATGATTCTTCCAATGGCAGGTCGTCGCAGCCGACGTGATCGTGATGCCGCGCTCCTGCTCCTGTGCCATCCAGTCCATCGTGGCAGCGCCGTCGTGAACTTCGCCGATCTTATGCGTGATGCCCGTATAAAAAAGGATGCGCTCTGTCGTCGTTGTTTTTCCGGCATCAATGTGTGCCATGATGCCGATGTTGCGAGTTTTTTCCAGAGAAAACTCTCTTGCCACTTATTATCGCTCCTTAAATTCGTAAGATACTGCTTGGGATTACCAACGATAATGAGCGAATGCCTTATTAGCCTCAGCCATCTTATGCGTATCTTCTTTTTTCTTGATCGCCGCGCCCGTATTGTTCGCCGCGTCCATGAGCTCGCCCGAAAGCCTCTCATCCATAGTCTTCTCGCCGCGCAGCCTTGCGTAGTTCACAAGCCAGCGGATGCCGAGCGTCATGCGGCGATCCGGACGAACCTCGACCGGCACCTGATAGTTCGCACCACCGACGCGGCGAGCGCGCACCTCGAGAACCGGCATGACATTCTTCAGAGCCGTCTCAAAAACTTCCAGCGGATCCTTGCCCGTCTTGGCGCGGATCGTTTCAAACGCATCGTAAACGACGCGCTCGGCGACGCTCTTCTTGCCCGAGAGCATCACCTTGTTGATAAACTTTGTAACCGTCTTGGACTTGTATACCGGATCCGGCAACACGTCACGTCTGGGTACGGCACCTTTTCTTGGCATACTTACCCCTCCTGGCTATAATCTTTTTCTTAGAAAAAGCATCTCACTTCTTCTTCGCGCGCTTCGCGCCGTACTTCGATCTCGCCTGACCGCGATCCTGAACACCTGCCGTATCCAGCGAACCACGGATGATGTGGTAGCGAACGCCAGGCAGATCCTTGACACGGCCGCCGCGGATCAAGACAACGCTATGCTCCTGCAGATTATGACCAATACCGGGAATGTATGCCGTCACCTCGATGCTGTTCGTCAAGCGAACGCGGGCGACCTTTCTGAGCGCCGAGTTCGGCTTCTTCGGAGTCGTCGTGTAGACCCTCGTGCAGACGCCGCGCTTCTGCGGGCAATTCTTCAGTGCCGGTGCATTCGATTTCTCCTGCATACTCTTGCGGCTCTTGCGAACCAACTGATTGATTGTAGGCATTTGATGCACCTCCTTTCTTCATATTGAGGATTTATTATTTATAATTACTCCGCCGCAGCTCTTTAAGCTGCTCGCCTTGCGGCAGGCGAAGCATTTACCGACAGGCTGCGCTCACTGCCTAAGAACAGCCGCAGCAGCGCTTCGCTTGATGGAACAAGCCTCACCGAGCGCCTGCTTCGTAGGAACATGCACGACGGGTACCCCCATCTCCTCGGCAAGCTGCAGAAGCGGTTCCGTCATACGACCGTCCGCATCGTCCGCCAAAAAAACAGCATCCGCCTGCCCCTTCTGCACGGCTTTCGTGACCTGCTTGACCCCGATGACCCGCACCGCATCCTTCAGCGATTCCAACGTCATGCAGTTTCCCTCCTAACGCACGATTTCCGCTCAGTGCTCAAGCACCTATATATATTAACAAAAGCAGAAACCCATGTCAACACTTTATTTTACCGATGTTTTCATGCACACGCCGCCTTGTGTGTCAAAAACATATTCCATCATCGCCATAGAAAATAAGCGGAGACATTCCGCAGAAAAGTCCCCGCTCATTTTCATTCGCATGGTATTGCACGAACGCCCCTTACTGTTTCTCCTACGAAAACAACACCCTCATGACATCACACGCAGAAGATTCTTGTAAGAAGTATGCTCCTCACGCGGTATGCCGATCATATCAAGCGCCTGCTCGACAGGGATTTGCGATTGCGTAACCAAGCGGCGGAGAATCGCCACACGTTCGTCTCGCTGACCTTCAAGCCGACCTTCACGCTGTCCTTCCCGACGCCCTTCACGACGCCCTTCACGACGTCCTTCTCGACGTCCTTCCTTGCGCTCTTCCATCATTTTCATCGCAAACGTCATATAGTTCACCCTCTCTCCTTCTTCCAGTTTGACCTTTTGAATTTCTTTTTCGATCTCCTGTACAAGAGCATTGTCTGTAACTACACCGTCGACATATTGCAGGAAGGCTTTGATCGTGCTGTCAATGTCACCGAATCTCCCCTTCGTATTGAGAAAAATCTTTTTCGTCCCATCGCGCAGCTTGAGCTCCTTATTCTCCGTACAGAGGTTTTCAAACGTGTAGATATAACGCTCTTCACCAAAAGGATCAAAGGCGCAAATAAAGATGATAATCGTCTTATTCAGCTCATCATAGTCTGCTCCTGCTGCAAGCAGATCAACATCCATCATCGATTGATAGTAGCGCGTCCTTTTGAACAGAGCATCGCCTTGAAGGCGACGAATCTGCATCTCGATGTTGTAGACGGTATTCTGCTCATCCTTGACATAAACATCCAATCGGATTCCCTTGCTTTGGTAATGTGACGCTATGGATTTTTCTGTTTCTACATAATGTATCTTCTTAATCTTGATGCGAAGCGTCCCTTCGAGCATCTTTTTGCAGATACGTCTGCAATTCATGACCAGTTTGAACATGTAGTCATCACGAATCGTCAGCTCTTCCCAAGGCTTGATCCTATAGTCGTCCATATCGTCACATCCTCTCTCCTTTATTGTACGAATTTTTACGATACAAAGCAACAAAAAAACCTCCCCGAAGGGAGGCACAATTTCAAGTGGAGCTGATGATAGGGCTTGAACCTACGACCTGCTCATTACGAATGAGCTGCTCTACCAACTGAGCTACATCAGCATTTGCATTTCGTTCGGCTCGCAGTTTCTGCGTGACTGACGAAATTTATTATACGGCTTCGCCGATTTGTTGTCAACACTTTTTTTAAGCTTTTTCGTCTGCAAACGAAATTCTTCAAAATCCCTTGCCATTTATCTACACGATTCGCTCTGTCCTTGCCTTTCTTTTTCGCGCAAATAGCGCCAGACACGCGCGAAGCCTGTCGCCGCGTCAAAGCGGCATTGCCAGCCGAGTGTGCGAAGTTTGTCGGCGCTGGGGCGGTTCGCCTTGTTAAAGTTGTTCTCCAGATACACCGCGTCTTTCGGACGTTCCTTCGCGATGACCTTCAGTCCCAGTTCGGGACGAAGCTTCACGAGTTTTTTTGCAAGCTCGCGAATGCTCAAGAAAGTCCTGTCGTTCGACACATTGTACGCCTCACCTGCCTCGCCCTCGAAGAGGATGAGGAAAAACGCCGCGACTGCATCGGCGATATAGCAGAAGGGGCGGCGTGCGCTGCCGTCGCTGTGCATGACGATATCCGTGCCGTCCTTGACGCACTTCATGAACGATGAGAATACGCGCGGATCTGCCTCGACATCCATCGTCGGCGCGTATGTGTGCGCGATACGCGCAATCTTCGCACGCACGCCGTGCTCGACGAAGAAGAGCCGGCACCATGTCTCGCCCATGCGCTTGCTGCCGCCATAGCAGCTCAGAAGGTCGAGCGGATCTGCCGCGCCAAAGTCATCCTCGTGAATCTCGCCTGCACCGTCCGCGATCTTGCCGTAAACATCGCCGCTGCTGAAAAAGAGGAAAGATTCGACGCCCTGTTTCCGCGCCAGCTGCAGGAGGTGATAGGCGCCGAGCACGTTCGGCTCGGCGACCTCGACAGGCATCGTCTTGTAATACGCAGGACTTGCAAGACTCGCGGCGTGAATGATGAAGTCGATGCGCTCATCCACACGCCAAGGCTCACATAGATCATGACAGACAAGCGAAGTATATGGTTTATCTGTATACTCGCCGAAACGCAGACGCGCCTTTTCCTCACTGCGCACATGAAAAAGCAGCCGCATGTTCATCGCGTGCTTCTCGTTCAAATAGATGAGGAAAAACGCGACATACGAAGCGAGCATACCCGTCGCTCCCGTGAGCAAAAGCGTCTTGCCGCGAAGCCTTTGCCAATCCAACCCCCGCGCATAAATATCCTGCATGTCCTCTTCGATGACGCGGCTATTTAGAAATGCCCTGTTTTCCATCGGCTTCCCCCCAATAATGGAGCTTTTCTACGGGGAAATCATCCAGATTGTCCTCGCTCGTATCTTTCAGCGGAATCTCGCACGTCGCGCAAAGCGCATGATGCGCCCCCTTCGTCTTGAGCTGCATACAGCGAAAATCGTAGAGCTTCTTGGAGTTCCATACCTCTTCCAGCGTATTGTCACAGATGCTGCCGACCAGAGTGTCACGCGACCAGTCCGTACAGCAGACGACGACGTCGCCGTTGCTGCGCACAGTCATGTGCGTGAACGGGTAGCGGCAGACCTTGCGCTCCTTGTAGAGCGCCTGCGCCAAGTACGCTGCCTGCGCTTCTTCGCCCTTCTCCTCGCTGCCGTAGAGACGATCGAGGGCGTTTTCCTCCAGCTTCGGCAGGATCCACGGCGTATCGATCAGCTGCTCGTCGGAAACATCCTCGTACATGCGGTAGAACTCTTCGTTCTCCTCCCCGTGCGTGTCCATGATCTTCGCACATATAAACGGCTTCTTCGCACCCTTCTCGTCGCGGTATTTCTTCAAATAGGCGATGTTCTCACGAATCTCTTGCGGCGTGACGCGCGACTGCGTAATGCGCGCCTGTCCGTCCGTGCGCACGGAGTAGATGGACGCCCGCAGATAGTCAAGTCCGAGAGCGACAAGCTCCTGTGCCACTTCCTTCGTCAAAAGCGAAGCATTCGTCGTGATCTCCATCTCGTGACAGACGTCGGCTTCTTTGATTTTCTTCACCATGCGGCAGACGCCCTTGTGAAGAAGCGGCTCTCCCGTCGAATAGAGCTTGATGAGCTTGATCTTCTTGCCCTGATGGCGGCAGAAGTCCTTCATGTCCTCTAAGAGCTTGTCAAACAGCTCATCCGTCATATTGCCGAAGGGACCGCCGTGCTTCGTATATTCGGTCGTGCTCTGCCAGCACATCAGACACTTGAAGTTGCAGATGTTCGTCGGTTCGATGCAGACGCAGAGCGGCACCGCGAGCGGCACGACCTCGCGCAGCGTCAGGCGGTTCTTCTGATATGCCTCGGAAAAAGGCACGACTTCCTTACTCACAGCGATTCCTCCAATATTGCAGCAGATGCTTGAGCGCCTGCTTGATTTCCTCTTCTTCAACATCGCGATAGACCTTAAGCTCATGCGCTTCGTTCAAAAGCACCGCCGTGATCCTTTCACTCGTCTGCTTCTTGTCCTTGTGAATGGCGGCGATAATGCCTGCAGGGGAGAACCACGCCTCGCACCGGGGGATATGCTTGAGGATCTTCATACAGAGCGCCGCAATACGCGCCGCATACGCCTCTTCGATGAAACCGCGCACGACCGATATCGCATTCGCCGTTATCATGCCGAGCGCGACGGCGGAGCCATGCGGAATCTCGTAGCCGCTGACGCTCTCGAAAGCATGACCGAAGGTGTGCGCGTAATTGAGCAGCACCCTCGCCCCGCGATCAAACTCGTCCTCTTCGATGAAGCCGCGCTTGAACGCAAGCGACGTCCTCACATATTGCAGCAGCTTCTCGTAATCGTGCGCGAGAATCGCCGCAATATCGCGCTCCATAGCGTCGATGCCCGCCGCACCCGCGATGACGTTGAACTTCACGACTTCGCCCAAGCCGCTGCAATAATCCTTCGGGGTAAGGCTTCGGAAAAATTCGGGGTAAATGAGAATCTCATCGGGCGGATAGAAGGAGCCGAGTAGGTTCTTGAATCCCTTATAGTTCAGCGACGACTTGCCGCCGATGCAGCTGTCGCAGGCGGCAAGAAGCGTCGTCGGGAAGAACGTCCAGCGGATGCCGCGATAGAGCGCGGTAGCGACGAAGCCTGTAACATCCTGCGTGATGCCGCCGCCCAAAGATACGAGATGCGAGTTGCGCTTGGCGCTCATCTCCGTCATACGCTCACAGATCGCGAGCATCGCCGCCATATCCTTTTTCTCCTCGACGGCGTCCAGTAGGAAAAGCCGCTCCTCCGGCAAATCGGGCAGACGATCTTGATAAATCCCGTAAACCGTACGGTCAAGCACAAAAAACGTATCCTTCGCCGCTGCCAAATCCTTCAGCAAGGACAAATCTCTGCAAAAATCCACGCGGTATTCCTTGAACGCCGACTTGATCTTCATGCCGTCTCTCCCTTCCTACACCTCGTTGTGCGCAATCAGCTCGATCCAGTTCCCCTCGGGGTCGCGGCAGAAGCAGCACAGATTGCCGTGCCCCATATCATGCACGCGCGTCACTGAGATACCGCCGCGTGCGAGAATAGCCGTGCGCGTCGCTTCTATATCGCGCACGCCGAAGGCGATGTGCAGCCCCGCAGCAATCGGCTGCGGCGTCTTTTCCGCTTTTTCTTCGGGTACGAGCACTTCGATCAATTCAAGCATATCGCCGTTGCCGTTCACCTTGCCCTGCTCGGTGATGAGTTTCGTGATCTTAACACGCGCATCCTGCGCCCGAAAAAGATCGGCAAGCAGCGTATCCGCCTGCTGGATGTTTTCGCAAATCGTATACATTTGAAAAACTTCACGATAAAAAGCTGCCATACGCGCCAAATCCTTGACATAAATGCCTGTATGCCGCAAGTTGATCTTATTCTCTTTCATACTTCCTCCGGTTCAATGAGCGGAATATACATATTGCGCGCCAATTCCTCGCGCGGCAAAAAGGGCGCGAGATCTTCCAGCGGCGGACTTGTCAGGCGTCCGTCGGGCAAACGCTTCGTCGCAGACTTCGGCTCGAACTTCTGATCTTCCGTCACGAACACTTCTATGAGTACATAGCTCGGTTCTCTGAGCGCCTCGCCGATCTTCCCGCAGAGTTCCTTATTGGAAGAAATCGCGATATAGGGCATATCGAACGCCGCCGCGATTTTTTCAAACGAAGGGAAGCCGAGATCGCCGCTCTCAGGACCGACGCCGACGAGAGCGCCGCCAAAAACATTCCGCTGTGTCTGGCGAATCTGATGGTAGCCGTTGTTATTGATGACGAAGATCTTGACGGGCAGACGGTTCGTGACGACCGTCTGCAATTCCTGCAAATTCATCATGATGCTGCCGTCGCCCTCGATGCAGACGACGCTCTCACCGCTCGCGACAGCCGCGCCGACGGCGGCAGGCAGACCGTAGCCCATTGACGAGATGCCGCAGTTCATGAGGAAGCGGCTGCCCGCCTTGATGACATACGACTGACTGCCCACGACGCTCGCCGAGCCGTTCGCCGCGACGGTAACGCTCCCTGCGGGAAGCGCCCGGCTCAAAGCGTCCATGAACGCATAGACATTCGCCTTGCCCCGTGCCGTTTTCTGCGCGGGCTGTACAACAGGATAATCGCGCTTCCACCTGCGGCACTGATCGAGCCACGCAGGGTTTTCCTTCGGCGGCGCCTCGTTTGCTGCCGCTAAAAGCGCATGCATAAATTCCGCCGCATCGGCGCACACCGGGAAATCTACGCGGATCGTCGGCTTTTTCAGCTCGGCGGCGTCGATGTCATTGACGACGGTGTATGCCGCGCGCGCCCAAAGACGCACATCGTAGCCGACCTGATAAATGCTCAGGCGGCTGCCGATCGAGAGCAGAAGATCGCTGTTCTGCACGGCGAAATTGCCTGCACGGTCACCCATCGTACCGCCCCTGCCGCAGTAGTACGGATGCTCGTCCGCGATGAGGTCGATGCTGTCCCAGCAGGTGACGACGGGCATCGAGAGCCGCCGCGCCAGCGCATCGACAAGATCCGTCGCCCCCGCGAGGCGGATGCCGTTGCCCGCGTAGAGCACGGGGCGTTCGGCGCTTCTAAGCTTTTCCAGCACATGATGCGCAGCCGCAAGAACATCTGCATACACCTCGCACGCTTGAACTTCATAGCCCGCCGGCAAATCAGCGTCGATGAGACTGCCCTGCACGTCGAGCGGCAGATCGAGCCAACAAGGACCGGGACGACCGCTCTTCGCCAAAGCATAAGCCTTTTCAAGCGCGTAGGGAATCCTCTGCGGCTCTACGACCATCTCCCGATACTTCGTCATATTGTCCAAAGCCGATACGATGTCGAACTCCTGCCCGCCCAGCGTGCGAAGCGGCAGACCGCTTGCGCGCACCGTCAGCGAAGACTTCATCTGCCCCGAAAGCACGAGCAGCGGAATCGAATCCTGATAAGCGCCTGCGACGCCGTTCAGGGCATTGATCGCGCCCGGGCCGCTCGTCACACAGAGCGCCGCCATGCGCCCGTCCACACGCGCATAGGCTTCCGCCGCCATCGCCGCCGCCTGCTCATGGTGGCAGTATATCGACGTGAGCCTCTCATGGTGCCCGAGAGAATCGTTGAGGTGCATGGCGCCGCCGCCGACGACGGTAAATATATGCGTAACGCCTTTTTTGACAAGAAAATCCGCGATATAGTCCGATACCTTGACCTTCATGAAACACCTCCGCTACTTCAGCGACGCACCGCCGTCAACGGGCAGCACCGCGCCTGTGATGTAAGAAGCCTCATCCGAGACGAGAAAGAGCGCAGCACGCGCCACCTCGAGAGCGTCGGCGACGCGCCCCATCGGTATGCCCGAAAAGCGCGAAAAGTCGCGATTCGTGTAGATCGGCGTGTCCGTGATGCCGGGCGCGAGGCAGTTCACGCGCACATCGGGCGCAAAATTCAGCGCACAGAGCTTCGTGAACTGAATCAGCGCCGCCTTCGACGAAGCGTAGAGGTACGTCTTGCTTCCCGCGATATGATAGGGCAGACCGCCGATCGAAGCCGTGTTCAAAATCACGCCCTTCGATTCCTGCAGGAGCGGCAAAAACGCCGCCGTCATATCCATCGCCGCCTTCGCATTCGTACGAAAGACGCGCTCCCATGCCGCCTCGTCGATCTCATCGATCGCCCGCGTCACGAAAACGCCCGCATTGTTGAAAAGGACGTCGAGCCGCCCGCACGCTTCCTGCACGACGTCAAAAAGCCGCGCAATATCGTCGGCATCCGTCACATCCGCACCGATGAAGCGTGCGCGTCCCGCCCGTTTCTCCTCAAGCTCAGCGACGAGCGACGCGCCGCGCTCCGCATCTCTGCCCACAGCGATGACGTATGCGCCCTCATCGGCAAAGAGATGCGCCGCCGCATAGCCGATGCCCGACGTCGCGCCCGTAATGAGCGCGATCTTGCCTGCAAGACGCTCCATCACTCGCCGTCCTTTCCCTGCCACTCGTAGCGCGTCTTTGTGATGAAATCAATATGCACCTTGTCGCTGATGCTGTGCAAAAAGCCGCTGATGTACTTGTTCAGGTATTCGGCGCGGCTGCCGTCGACGCGGTATTCCTTGTTCTCATCGAAATAATTGCGGCTGCGCTTCGAATATCCGTCGAAGCCCGCGAGCGTCACGGCAGGGATCTCCATGCGAAGAACCGCCTTCAAGATCATGACGAGCGCGTTGTCTATGATCTCGGCGTCTTTATCGATGAGCGAGCTGTAGTTGAGCACATAGGGGAAGGTCCCCTCTGATTTCGTCATATTCGACGTCGCGATGATCGGTTTCTCGCGGTTGATGTTGCGCTGCAAATCACTGAAGAGCTGGATATAGCGCTTCGACTTCGCCATGAAGATGGCGTCAACCTCGATGGTCGGCGGCGCGTAGTTCACGGCAATGACGCGCGGCTTCCTCTCCTCGATGAACCGCTTCACCTTCGCACGCTCCTTCTCCATACTGCGGGCAGGACCAAGGAGCAGCAAGGGACGCGCGCCCAGCTTCTCTTTCAAAATGCAAAGAGTCTCCCGATCGTCGCATTCGATGCTCTGGTACTCGCGATAAAGCCTCTCGATGTATGCCTCGTCATAAAGCAGACTTTTCGCCGGCTCAAGCGTCTTCAAAATATCGCGAATCTGCTTGACCGACAAGGTGCGTTTATTCATGAGGCGGCTCACATAATTCGGGTGACAGTGCATCGAAGATGCGATGTAGTAGAAAAGATTATAACCCCAATACTGCCTTTGGTAGATCTCCATGATGACATTGTCAATAGCTTCAAGCGCCTGCGTCACATGGTAGCCCGCCCCCTGCTTGTCGTTGCGGAACATCAGCAGAAGCTCCAGCGGCGCGTTGCCCGCGCTCTTGCCCATGCCGTAGAGCGTGCCGTCTGCCAGAAGCCCCCGCTTCGAATCAAGCGAAAGAAAATACTTCGCATTCGCATAGCCAAGCTGGAAATTGTTGTGCGCGTGATAGCCGACACAGATCCTCTCGTCGAGATTCTCGTCGAGGATATCATAAATATGGCGCAGATGCTCCTCATCGAGCAAGCCATAGGTATCAACCATCGACGTCGCATAGGGCATGACCTCGTTGACGAGCTTCGCATACGCAATGAGCTTCTCATCCGTATACGTCGTGACGGAAACCATCTGCGCAAAGACCTTGTAGCCGAGCTTCTTGACCTCGGCGCAAAAAGCCAGAGCTTCCTTCATCTTCGCTTCCTTAAAAATCACGCGAATGCCGTCGAGGAACGTCTCTTCACACGGCTCTAAACGCTCGATACCGCAGGCGCCGTAGTCGATCATGCCGAGAACAAGCGAGCTTCCTTTATCCACCCCTTCAAACATCCGATTGACAGAAGCCGTATCGGGCAGGACGGTACGTCCGCGATCAAAGGTGCTCTTTTCATCGAGAAAACCCACCTCGATAAACTCCACGCCCGAACTTACGAGCCGATTAAAAATTTCCACGATTTGATCGTAACCAAATTCCCAATTGTTTACATAGCCGCCGTCACGCAGCGTACAGTCAAGCAGCAGCCGTTCTCCCAAGGCAAATCCCTCCCGTCATCTTGCAGAATCATAGCGCATTTTCATCACACGCTTCCATCGGCATATTTATCCAGAAGTTCCCGATGCTTCTCGCCATGCAGGAAGAAGAAATTCGTCTCCTGCGTCGTCTCATCCATCTTTGCAAAAGGAAACAGCTTCTCTCCTTCTGACGTATAGCACGCATAGCCCCAGCCCTTGAACATCTCGATGATCTCGTTCGGATGGTAGTCGAATCGCGCCGCGTGCTTTCTAAGCATCTCCGTATAGACGACGGGGCGCAGCTCGCTGAACACATGTGCGCCGCCAGCGAAGACCATCTTCTCGGCGCCCTCCGTGTCGCACTTGATGAAATCGATGCGCGTGATGCCGTTCGCCTTAACGAAGCGGTCGAGCGTATCGACAGGGCAGACGACCTCGTCCAAGCGATCCCTGCGCTCGCCCTGCCCCTGATCGCCTTCCTTGAAGTAGTATGTATCGGTGACGGGACGCAAAGACGCCGCCTCGTTCGCCGCAGGCACAAAGAACTTGAGGTCGCCGCTCTCGCTGTAGAAGCCCATGTGATGCGCCTTGATCTGCTCCTCGCACGCATTCAGACGAAGATTCTTCTCCAAGCCGCAGAAGGTGTCCGCCACCGGCTCAAAGGCATAGATCACCGCATCCTCATGCGCCTTCGCCAGCCCCAGGCTCACGCGCCCGACGTTCGCACCGATGTCGAAGATCACGGCATTTGTCGGGATGAAGCGGCTCATAAAGTCGATCTCCTCGCCCTCCGTGCCGATGAGAATCGTCTCCGCACGGCAGATATTCTGCGTCATGTCGAAGAAGAGCGCAATATCCTGCGTCTTGAGCACGATGCCGTCCTCGCGGATCTCGACGCTCCTGCAATAGGGATTTTTCTTGACGATCTGCTGCACCTCCAAGAGAGGCACAAGCCGCTCGCGCGCCAGCTCCCAATAGAGACGCTTCGGCGCCTTCCCCTCTTGGTACAAATCATAGAGTTTTTCCAGTTTCATCGTGTCCGTCATCCTTCTTTCTTGAAATGCGCACCGACAGGCTCAAATAAAGACATCCGGCGATATCTTCCGAAGCCTATCAACAATCTGCGGATAATACGGCTCTTTCGCGTAATACTCGTCAATAATATCGAAAATTTGTCGGAAAGATAAAGCCCTGCCTTCCGCTCGGATTCTTTCGCATGTAGGAAGAATTTTCCCTTCCATCAGCCGCCATTTTTCTGCCGACAGCACGTCCGGCGAAATCGTCGCTTCTGCCGTCAAAATCTTGAGATAATCCCGAATAAACGTCTCGGCAAACTGATCGTCACTGCCGCCATGCTCTCCCGTCCCCAAGCGGAAAAAGCGCCGCGTGAGTACGACGAAATCAGGATTTTGCCGCAGCATCTCCATCTGCAAATAGACCTGCGGCAGCCGCGTATAGTCATACTTCTCGGGATCTCTGATCGCATGGTACAGATCCCGCCGCATGATTACGGCGCTGAGCCACGTCATGAAGTAGCCGACCTGCCCGACGTAAGCCGCCGCTCCGCTGCCCTTGCGGACATCCAGCGGAATCGCCCGATTCACGAGATGAAACAATGCCGCGCCTCGATACGCTGCGACAGCGCTCAAAAGATCCTGCAAAGAGCCGTCGAAGGAGTAGTCATCATCGCCCGCCACCGTCACATATTCTCCCGCGCTCTCCCGCAGGGCGCAATGGATATTCTTCTCCGCCCCGACATTTTTTTCATTGCAGTGATAGCGCAGATTCCGATACTTTTTCTGCAGCCTGCGCACGACATCTTTCGTCGCGTCCGTTGAAGCATTGTCAGAGACGAGGACTTCAACGAGGTCGTCATTGCCGACCTGTTCAAGCACACATGCGAGCGACTTGGCAAGATACTCGCTGCGGTTGTAGGTGATGACGGCATACGTCAGCAAAGGCGGCGCTTTTCGTCTCTCCTCGACGATCTCTTCCAACGCCGCCTCGTCCTTGACAGGAAGCCACTTCCCCGCTTGCACGGAAAACGCCTGCACCACGCGCGCCGGATTGCCCGCAGCCACACAATAGTCGGGGATGTCGGAGACGACGACGGCATTTTCCTCTACCAACGACCCGCGCCCGATATGCACGGCTCCCTTGACGACGGCGTTTGCCGCAATCTTCGTCGCTCGCCCGATGCGCATACCGCGCTCGTCTAAAGATCTGCCGCACGACGAAAGTGCAAACGCCCCCCCCGAATGGACCTTCTCTATAAGATGAACATTCGGAGCAAGCGTTACAAAATTCTCCAACACGATGCGCCTTGCCGCCGTCAACGTGCTGTAGGCGTCAATCTCACATGCATCGCCGATAACGATGCGCGGCTCACCGGCAAAATCCTCGTACGCCATGCGGCAAAGCGCCGTCCGATGAATCTTCACCCCCGCGCCGACAGAGACCGCCTCGGGCGCAGAAAACTCCCGCCACCCTTCGACAGAAGAGCCGGCGCCGCACGCATACAAAATCTGCGTCTCGTCCGGAACATCATCCGTCAAATAGGCATGATGCGCCGCAAAAAACTTCCTGCGCTCGCTCTCATCGGCATCGAAGGATATCGCACGCTCCTGATAGGCGCACCACGGCTCTTTCGCGAGCGGCACGACGATGCGGTCCCCTTCTCGCTCAAACCGCCTGCAATGCGCCAGCAAAGCGTAATATTGCCTTTGATAACACGTATCCCAAGAGAGATCCCGCTGCGTCGCAAAAAACGACGGTGCAAGGAAGCGCACCGTCCTGCATTCTCCGACCGTCCCCCGCCCGAAGCGCAAATCTCTGCGCCCTTCTTCCGACGGAACATACGCTGCGCCGCATACATACGGCGATTCCATGAGATTGCCGCTCGCAGGAAGCGAAGCGCTGCCAAGAAAGCCGACCATGCCGATGCTTTCATCTTCAAAAATTTGCAGAAGTTCTCCAAGCACATCCGGCTCTGCGAGTCGGATGTCATCGTTGAGATAAATCTTGAACTTCGCATCGGAAAGAGTCAGCGCCTTGTTCGCCTGCGCCGCATACGGCTCCTCTGCCGCCAGCGTGAAAAGCTCCGCCTCATATCCCGTCGGCAGGCGGAGCGCCTGCAAGGATTCCAAGGCAGCGGCGCAGCGCACTTCATCCGACTTGCGTACAAGGAACGCGATCTTTTTTTCGTTCTTCAAGACGATTTCCTCCTCAACGCACACCGCGCAGAATGCTTTCGAGACTTTCGACAATTTGCGGATAATACGGCTCCTCGCCATAATATTCGCGGACGATGTCAAATATTCCATCCAGCGACAACTCCAGACCGTTCTCTTTAATTCTCCTGCACCACGGAAGAATCGACTTTTCCATGACCCATTTTTTCTCTGCCGAGAGCTGCGCTGGAAGAATTTCCACCGTCGCAGTTAATATGTCGAAGTAATTCTTGATGAAAACTTCAGCAAAGTTATAACCCTTCGGAGAATGATCGCCTGATTCATCTGCAAAAAAAGCTCCATGAAGCACGGCAAATTTTGGTCTTTGCTTCAGCATCTCCAATTCCAAATACACTTGAGGCAAACGCGTATCATCATACCGATGCGGCTTAGGGATCTGCGCATACAGCTCGCGCCTCATGACAACACTGGTAATCCATGCCATATAATAACTCACGAGACGAAGCCAATCTGAGCTTCCCTTTCCTTCATATACGCGAAGGGGAATATTTTCATTGCCTAAATAGAACAGACCGACGCCCCTATAGCGGACAATATTGTTTAAGACAACATGCAGTGCGCCATCAATAAAATAATCATCGTCTCCCGCGACGAGCACATATTCGCCTCGGCTCTTCTCGATGGCTCTATGAATATTTCCCTCGGCGCCGACATTCTCCTCATTGCAGTGATACCGCAGATTCTTATACGTCTTTTGCATCTCCTCAACGAAAGCTCTCGTATCATCCGTCGAAGCATTGTCCGAAACGAGGATTTCCGTGAGTTCGTCGTTGCCGATCTGCTGCAATACGCAGCGAAGCGACTTCTTGAGATAGCGGCTGCGATTGTAGGTGATGAAAGCGTATGTCAGCAGGGGCGGTGTTTTTTCTCTTTCCGAGAGCAGCCGCTTGAGCATCTTGCCCCCGGCAGCGGGCAGCCATTTCCCCGCTTGCGGGGAGAATACGGACGTGATGCGTGCGGGGCGCCCCTCGGCTATGCAGTAGGCGGGAATATCCGTCTGCACGAGGCTTCCCGCGCGCACGAGGCTGCCGCGCCCGATGCGCACGCTGCCTCGGATGAGGACATTCTCCTCAATGCGCACACCTCGTTCGATATGGACGCCGTTTTCCCCTGCGATGACCTCGCAGTCGGCGCAAGAAAGCCCGACGCCGCTTTCCTCAAGGACATAATCCTTGATGTGGACATTCTCTGCTATGCTTACGGCATTTCCGATCTCAATACATTGCGCCGCCGTGAGCGTGCTGCCCGCGCCGATCTCTGCGTGATCGCCGACGACGATATGCGGCTCGCCGGCAAAGCGGGGCGCAAGGAAGCGACAGCGCACCGTTTCATGAATGTGCGTCCCCTTGCCGACGGTGATTCCTTCGCCAAGGTTCGATTCGGCTTGACGCTGCAAAAGAGGGCGCAGCTCTTCCGGATTCATGACTTTATACGTCGTGGGAATCCGCCACTTTTGCAGGAGCAGCGCACTGTTTCGCTCGATCAAGGCGTTTGAACGTCTCGCTTTTTCCGCCGCCTCTTGCTCCCCGTATCCGTTCAGGAAACTCGCATGTCCGAAATGATGGATGAAGGTATCACGGCAGACGAGGAGATCGTATCCCTTCTGCAAAATACGAAGGGAATAATCATCATCTTCAAAATTCCCCGGACTGAACTGTTCGTCAAGAAAGCCTACTTTCTCAAACACTTCCCTCTTGAAGAGATAACAGAAGCCTACGAGCGTCGTCCTCCTTTCCCAAAGCACAGGGTTCGACACATTGTAATTCGCTGCAAATGCCTGCATTTCTTCTAGCGTTCGATAAGGAACCTCGATCTGCTGGTTGTTTGAACAATGATTCGTCACACAGCTCACGGCGCCGATCTTCGCATCACTGTAAAGAGCACAGCGCAGATTATGCAGCCAATTCTCAGCCACGATCGTATCGCTGTTCAAAAGCAGAAGCTCCGTCCCCACCGCGATTTCCAAGCCTTGATTGCAGCCTTTCGGAAAGCCTTGATTTTCCTCGTTGTAAATACACCTAAGACCGCTCTGCTCCTTGAGCCACTCGGCAGAGCCATCCTTCGAGGCATTTTCGACGACGATGATCTCATACGTCCCTGCGGCGGTGTATTCGCGTATGCTCGCGATGCAGAGCTGCAGCATTTCCAAGGTATTGTAACTCAGAATAATGATGCTCGTCTTATGACGCATACTTCCCTCTCCCAAACAAACCTTTCGCTAATGTACCGGCTGCTGCGGCGGCAGCGCATAGGCGACCGTATCGACGGCGGTTTCTCCATAATGACGCAGACAAATCCTATAGGCGGGATTCACCCTCTTGAGCCACAGCGGGATCTCCCATAAGTCCGCCGCCTTGTGGTAGGCGCATATCGCCAGCTTCGGGCAGTGCCTTTCGATCGTCTGCCGTGCGCCTTCGAGCATAGCCATCTCCGATCCTTCAATGTCCGCCGTGATGTACGTCACTTCCGGCAGATGCAGCGAATCCAGCCGACAGACCTCGATCTTCTGTCCGACCTCTCCCTGCATCTTCAGTTCACCGCCGGCATTTGCCCCTTGCGAAAAATACGCCGGTCCGTCATGGACGCCGACGGCGGCACAATGCGGCGTCGTATGTGCATAGCCCTTGCAAACCTCTTGCAGAATTTGAAAATTATCCGCATCCGGCTCGAAGCAGTGGAACATCTTCCACGAGGACAGATGCTCCTCGAAGAGCCGCAGTCCATCGCCCCGAAAAGCGCCGCAGTCAACGATCGTCTCCTCTCGTCCAAAAGGAAGGAGATCCATCTCCAGATACTGTGGATATGCGCTTCGGATATCGGTGCAATCATAGATGCGTTTCTTGCGCTTTTCCAAAAGCGCATCAAAAATCTTTACGGACGCCGCATCCGCAAAAATGCTTCGCGCCTCTCGGATCTTCGCGTCGTCTTTCTCCCACGGAACATCGTAGTGTATGCGGCATACAGCCGACCAGTCGACATCCGTATACTCGCGAAAATCATAGGCGAAAGCTGTCTCAAATCCCAACGATTCCAAATAGTTCTTCACCGTAACATAATAAACGTATGTCGTTATGACGAACAGCGTGTCTTTCGGGGGGGGGCAAACGTGTGCTCCCCCATCATGTCGTATCTTCAATTCTTTCGCCGCATCATCTCGCACGGGCGCATAAATCGGTATGCCGCAGATCGTGCCGCTCGACAATTCCTGCCGGCTGTCAACGATTCCCCGCACGGGAAGATTCTTTTTCAAATGCTGCAAAAAGTGTCGGCAGACATTGCCCGCCCCCCACATCAGCATCGTTTTTTGCCCTTTACTCATGAACCGACCTCCACGACCCGCGCCTCACCAGAGCTTCCACGGCGCCTTGTCATTCTGCCAGAGCTTTTCGAGCAGGAGTTTTTCGCGCAGCGTATCCATGCACTGCCAGAAGCCGCTGTGCAGATAGCACTTGAGTTCGCTTCTCTTCGCCAGCTCTTCCAGCGGCTTCTGCTCAAACACGGTCGAATCGCCGTCGATGAAGTCAAAGACCGATGGCTCAAGCACCATGTACCCCGCGTTGATCGGTGCGCTGTCCTCCATCGCCTTTTCACGGAACGCATGAACGGAGTTGTCAAAGCCGATGTCTAAGACGCCCTTCTGCTGCTTCTGCATGATCGCCGTCAAGGTCGCCGCCTTGCCGTGCGACTTATGAAAGCGCACAAGCTCTCCGATATCGACGTCCGCCACGCCGTCGCCATAGGTCATCATGAAGGTTTCATTCTCCACATACTTGCGGATGCGCCGGATACGACCGCCTGTCAAAGTATCGAGTCCCGTATCGACGATCGTGACCTTCCACGGCTCCGTGTGCTGGTTGTGCACAATCATGCGGTTTTCCTGCGTAAAGTCAAACGTGATATCTGACGTGTGCAGGAAGTAATCGGCAAACCACTCCTTTATCATGTGCTGCTTGTAACCCGCGCATATAACAAATTCATTGAACCCGAAATGACTGTATCCCTTCATGATATGCCAGAGAATCGGCATACCGCCGATCTCCACCATAGGCTTGGGTCGTCTTTCCGACTCCTCCGTGATGCGCGTGCCGAAGCCACCCGCCAAAAGAACTGTTTTCAAATTTTCAACTCCTTTATGGATCACACTGTCGATGAAGCCATCGTCTGCCGCAGGCAAGCAGCAGAATCATGCGCTGCATTTTTATCGTCGCTGCACCGCCTGCGCTTAAAGCCGGCAGCTATTCCCGCAGAATTTCCTTGAGCAGATCGACGAGTTGTTCATAATACGGCTCTTCGCCGTAATATGCCGCGACAATATCAAAAAGCCCGTCCAACGACAATCCGAGATGATCTTCTTTGATTTTCCTGCACCACGGAAGAATCGACTGTTCCAAAACCCGTTTCTTTTCCGCCGCAAGCTGCGCCGGCGGGATGTCCACCGCCTCCGTCAGGATGTCAAAGTAATTCTTGATGAATACTTCTGCAAAATTATAGCCCTTCGGCTGATGATCTCCGCAGCCCTCTGCAAAAAAAGCTCCGTGCAGCACGGCGAAATTCGGTCTTTGCTTCAGCATTTCCATTTGCAGGTAGACTTGCGGTATGTGCGAAGCATCATGCTTTTGCGGCTCCGAGATATGCGCGTAGAGTTCGCGCCGCATGACGACGCTGGTGATCCAAGCCATATAGTAGCTGACAAGCCCGATATATTGCAGGCAGCCTGCGCCTGTATATACGCGGCGCGGAATCTTCGCATTGCCCAGATAAAACAGCGCGACGCCGCGATAGCGGACAATGTTCGTAATAAGCGCATGGAGCGAGCCGTCAACAAAGTAATCATCGTCGCCTGCAACAAGGACGTACTCGCCCTTGCTTTCTCGGATGGCTCTATGGATGTTCCCTTCCGCGCCGACGTTCTTCTCGTTGCAGTGGTAGCGCAGATTCTTGTACGTCTTTTGCATCTCTTCGACGAAAGTTCGCGTATCGTCTGTCGATGCGTTGTCCGAGACGAGGATTTCTGCCAGCGCATCGTTGCCGATCTGACGCAGCACGCAGCGAAGCGATTTCTTCAGGTATTGGCTGCGGTTGTAGGTGATGAAGGCGAAGGTCAGCAAAGGCGGCGTTTTCTCCCTTTCTGCGAGCAGTTTCTTCCTCGCCTTGTCGCCTGCTGCGGGCAGCCACTTCCCCGCCTTCGGCGAAAAGACGGCGGTGACCTGCGCGGGGCTTCCCTCAGCGATGCAGTAGGCTGGGATGTCCGACTGCACGCAGCTTCCTGCACGCACGATGCTGCCGCGTCCGATGCGCACGGCTCCCTTGACGAGGACGTTTTCTTCCAGACGTGCGCCGCGCTCGATATGGACGCCGCTTCCTTCGACAACAAGCTCGCGGTCGGCAGGAGAGAGACCGACGCCGCTTTCGTCTAAGCGGTAGTCTTTGATATGGACGTTTTCTGCGATGCTCACGGCGTTTTCCAGCTCGATGTATTGCGCTGCTGTGATGGTGCTTCCTGCGCCGATGGCTGCGTGATCGCCGATGACGATGCGCGGTTTTCCGGCGAAGTTCTCGGCAGCGAGCCGGCAGAGCGCAGTCTCATGAATCTGCGTTCCTTTGCCGACGGAGACGCTCTCGGGATGCGTGAATTTCTGCCACGAAGGAACTTCGCTTTCTTCGCCGCACGCATAGAGGGTGTTCTTTTCCTTCGGCTCCGTGCCGTCGAGATAGGGATGATGGCGGCTGAAGTATGTTTTCCGATCGGCTTCATTGGCGTCGAATGCGATGCTTTTTTCCTGATAGGTGCACCATATTTCCTGCGGATGCGGCACGACGATGCGGACGCCGCTCTCTTCCATGCCGCGGCAATATGCCAGTACGGCATAGTATTGCTTTTCGTACGCTTCGTCCCACGGGACGTCTCGCTGGGTCGCAAAGAGCGACGGCAGCAGGAAGCGCACGTTTGCGGCTTCGGATGTCTCATTGAAGCGCAGTTCGGAGAGGTCTTTTTCCGACGGTATATAGACGGCGCCGCTCTTGTACGGCGAGTCCATCACGCTGCCGCTGACGGGCAGCGATGTGCTGCCCAAGATGCCGATCATGCCGATGCTGTCATCTTGAAAGAGGTTCAGCATTTCTTCGATCATCTGCGGATGGACAAGGCATAGATCGTCGTTGATGTAGATCTTGTATTTGGCGTCGGCTGCCGTCATGATTTCGTTGACTTGCACCGCATAGGGTCTGTCTTGCGTGATCACGAAGAGTTCCGCTTCGTATCCGTCCGGCCAGTTCATGTTCCTGAGGGATTCCATGCAGATCTCATAGCGTCCTTCGCGGCTCTTGTGCAGAAGCACCGCAATTTTCTTTTCTTTTGGCAGCGGGCGTCCGGAGGTCGCCTCGCGTGCGCCGTTTTGTCCCTGCAGAAGGCGGCGCAGCTCCTCTGCGTCCATGCGCTTATACATTTCCGGTATATGCCACTTGTCTTGAAGCAGCGCATGATTTCGCTCGACCAGTGCATTGGAGCGCTTGAGCTTTTCCTCCAAGTCCTGCTCGCCATACCCCTTCATGAAGCTCGCATGTCCAAAATGATGAATGAAGGTATCACGGCAAACGAGGAGATCATATCCCTGCTGCAAGATGCGCAGTGAGTAATCGTCGTCCTCAAAGTTGCCGGGACTGAAGCGTTCATCCAAAAAGCCAACCTTTTCAAAAACCTCTCTCTTGAAGAGATAGCAGAAGCCCACGAGCGTCGTTCGCTTTTCCCAGAGCGCGGGATTCGAAATATTGTAGCCCGCAGCGAATGCCTGCATGTCCTCTATGGTTTTGTAGGGTACCTCGATCTGCTGGCGGTTGGAGCAGCTGTTCGTGACGCAGCTCACGGCGCCGACCGAGGATGCGCTGTAGAGTGCGCGGCGCATGTTTTCGAGCCAATCCTTCGTTACGATGACGTCGCTGTTCAAAAGCAGAAGCTCCGTTCCCGAAGCAATTTTTAAGCCTTGATTGCAGCCTTTGGGGAAGCCTTGATTCTCTTCGTTATAGATGCAGACAAGGTCTTTTTGCGCCCTCAGCCACGCAGCCGAGCCGTCCTCGGAAGCATTTTCGACGACGATGATCTCGTACGTCCCCGCCTCGGTATATGTACGAATGCTCTCGATACAAAGCTGCAAAAGCTCCAAGGTATTGTAACTCAAGATGATGATGCTCGTCTTATGGCTCATGCTTTTCTCTCCCAACACTTTCTTCTGCTACGCCGACTCTCCCGCCCCGCCATCTCGCAAAATCTTCTTCATCTCGGACACGATCTCTTCATAGTACGGCTCCTCACCGTAATAGTCGCGCACGATGTCAAAGATTCCATCGAGTGCCAAGCCGTAATGATACTTCGTGATTTTTTGAAGGCGATCGTAGATCATATCTTCCGCCAGCCGCTTCTTTTCCTGCGACAAGAGATACGACGGAATATCTGCCGATGCCGTCAATACATCGAGATAGTTTTTGATGAACACTTCACCGAAATTGAAGCCCGATACCTTGTGATCGCCCGAATCCGCTTCCAAAACAAGTCCGTAGCACACGGCAAATTCCGGATTCTGCTTCAGCATCTCCAACTGCAAATAGACCTGCGGCAGGCGCGTATGATCGTACTTATGCGGCTCCTCGATGGCAAAATAGAGTTCGCGCCGCATGACGACGCCGCTGATCCATGTCATCAGAAAGCCGACATACGAGAGGTATTCCAAAGCGCCCTTGCCGCGCCGCACCCAGCGCGGCACAGCTTCCTTCTTCAAATGAAGCAGCGCGACGCCGCGATATTTGCGGATATTATCAAGAAGGACACGCAGAGCGCCGTCGAGGAAGTAGTCGTCATCGCCTGCCACAAGCACATATTCGCCTCGGCTCGCTTCGATCGCGCGATGGATGTTTCCCTCGGCGGCGACATTCTTCTCGTTGCGGTGATAGCGCAAATTCTTATAACGCTTTTGCAGATCCAGCACGAGCGCCCTCGTATCGTCCGTCGAAGCATTGTCCGAGACGAGGACTTCGACGAGCGGATCATCCTCGACTTGCCGCAGCACGCTTTTGAGGGACTTCCCAAGATACGAACTGCGGTTATATGTGATGACGGCAAAGGTCAGAAGCGGCGGCGTCTGCCGACGCTCTTCCAAAAGGCTCGCGAGCGCCGCTTCATCGGGCGTCTCCAGCCACTTTCCCCTGCGCGGGGAAAATGCCTTTATGACATGCGCGGGATTCCCCTCAGCGATGCAATAGGCGGGGATGCTCGTGCGCACGACGCTCCCCGCGCGTACACATGCGCCGCAGCCGACAGAGACGCCGCCTTCGATAACGGTGTTCGCGCCAATCTGCGCCGCACAGCCGACAGAGACGCCATGCGCATGTCCCGCGATCCTACGATCATCTGCGCCAAGTCCCAGCGTCTCCTCTTCATACATATAGTCTGCGATGCGAACATTCGCCCCGACGGTCACAAGATTTTTGAGCGTGATGCTATGCGCCGCCGTCAGCGCAGAATATGCGCCGATCGTGCAGTCTTCGCCGACAGCGATGCGCGGCTCTCCTTCAAAGTTATCAAAGCGCAGACCGCACCGTGCCGTCCGATGAATCTTCGTCCGACTGCCGACGGCGATTCCTTCGGGATGGCAAAAGCTGCGCCAGCCCTCGATCTCAGCATCTTTGCCGCACGCATAGAGAGAAAGCTGCGTTTTGACAGGCGCCGATTTGCCCAAATAAGGATGAAATGCGGCGAAGAATCGACAACGATCTTCCTCGTCCGCGTCAAAGGATATATTCCCCATCTGATAGGCGCACCAAATCTCCTGCGGCAAAGGCGCGACGATTCTCCTGCCGCGCTCTTCCACGGCACGACAATGCGCGAGCACGGCATAATACTGCCCTTCATAGCTCTCATCCCAAGCAAGATCGATCTGCGTCGCGAAAAAAGACGGGCAGAGAAAGCGCACATCCTCCACGAATGCCCCGTCGCTGCGACTTCCGAAGCGGATCTCTTCCAAATCCCCCTGCATCGGCATGCAGACGCCGCCCCAAAGATCCGGCGCATCCAAGAGATTGCCGTTCACAGGGAGTGAGCGGCTGCCGAGAATCCCCGCCATGCCGACGGAGTTCTCTTCGAATATCCCCAACAACTGCTCAATCGCCATAGGCGAGATCAGGCAGACGTCATCACTCATAAAGATTTTGATCTTCGCCGTTGTGCGGGCAAGGACTTCATTCACCTGCGCCGCATAGGATCGCTCTATCGACAGCGGGAAAATCTCCAAAGCGTAGCCTGCGGGGATATTTGCCGCATAGAGGGATTTCAGGCAGAGCGCATAGCGTTCCTCATTTGTCCTGCGCACGAGAACGGCGATCGTCTGCGCCGCCGAAGCGGCTGAGACATCTTCCGGCGCTTGCCGCCGCAGATAAGGAAGCAGCTCTTCCGGAGCCATTTCCCAATAATCCTCAGGCGCCTGCCACTTTTCAAAAAATATTTTGTGATTTCTCATCAAAGCCGCATTATAGCGCTCTTTCATTTCTGCTGCATTTCGTACAGCGAGCTTCTTTTCAAAGGATGCTCCGCCGTAATGATGAATAAAGGTGTCTCGGCAGAGAAGCAGATCATAGCCCGCCTGCAGGATGCGCAGCGAGTAGTCGTCATCCTCATAGTTGCCGGGATTGAAGCGGACATCGAGGAAGCCCACGCGCTCAAACACCTCTCGCTTGAACAGAAAGCAAAAGCCCACGAGCTTCGTCCGCTTCTCCCAAAGGGCTGGATTCGAGCGGTTGTAATCTGCCGCAAAGGCGAGCATCGCTTCGATGCTTTCATAAGATACGTCGATGCGCTGATTATTCGAGCAATGGTTCGTCACACAGCTCACAGCGCCGACCTTCGGGCTGCTGTAAAGGGCGAAGCGCAGATTCTTCAGCCAATCCTTCGTGACGACGGTATCGCTGTTGAGGAGCAAAAGCTCCGTTCCTGCCGCGATTTCCAGACCTTGATTGCAGCCCCCGGGAAAGCCTTGATTCTCTTCGTTGTAAATACAGGTAAGCCCCGTCTGCGCCTTCAGCCACTCGATCGAGCCGTCCTTCGATGCGTTCTCGACGACGATGATCTCATACGTCCCCGCCTCCGTAAACTCGCGTATACTCGCGATGCAGAGCTGCAAAAGCTCCAACGTATTATAGCTCAAGATGATGATGCTCGTCTTATGGCACATGCGCTTCTCTCCCATCATTTTTGAAAAACGATTCCCCGATCATCCAAATACTGAGCATTTTGAACAATGGCGCTTCACCTCATCTTCTCCGACTTTTCAGCATTTTCTTTTAATCATATCATAAAGGCATAATAAAAACCAATTTTTTCTATCTATCGCCGCGCTTTCTCCTGCGATAGCCGAGCCACAGCACGAAGAGCCAGACGGGCAGAACGAAGGCGGCGAACTGCATGTCAGGAATCTGCGTCATCAAGAAATACATCATGACGAGGAACGCAAGGCAGATATAGTTGACGACGGGAAAAAGCGGCGCACGAAATTTCGCACGGCGGCCTTCCCGCGCATAAAGACAGCGGAATTTCCAATGTGTAATGACGATCGTACCCCAGCTGATGATGACGGACGCCATAGCAATGGAGAGAAAGAGCATGAACACCCGCCCGGGGAACAAGTAATTCAAAAGTACGGCGAGAAGCGTCACACCCGAGGAGATCAATATGCCGACGACAGGCACGCCTTGACGCGAGAGACGCATGAGAGCCTTCGGCGCATCGCCGCCCGCAGCCAGTCCGTAGAGCATACGCGAGTTGCTGTAGATCGCCGAGTTGTAGACGGAGACGGCGGCGGTCAATACGACGAAGTTCAAGATGTGCGCGGCGGCGGGAATACCGACATTCGAGAAGATCTGCACGAAAGGGCTTGCCTCCATGCCGACCTCATCCCAGCGCCAAAGAGCCATAAGCACCGCCATAGCGCCGACGTAGAAGATCAAAATGCGCCAGATCACCTGATTGATGGCGCACGGAATCGAGCGGTCGGGATCGGCGGCTTCCCCCGCCGTGATACCGATCAGCTCAATGCCGCCGAAAGAAAACATGACGACGGTGATCGAAAGCATCATGCCCCATACGCCGTTCGGGAAGAAGCCGCCGTGCATCCAAAGATTGGAGAAGTTCATCGGAAACGGCGCCGGTTGGGAAAAGATGAGATACAGCCCCAGAATAATCATCAGCACGATGGCGGCGACCTTGACGATCGCAAACCAAAATTCCATCTCACCGTACGCCCTGACGGCGGCGAGATTCAGCGACGTGATGACGACGAGCGTGGCGAGCGCCGAGAGCCACTGCGGCAGATCGGGCAGCCAATAATTCATGTAAATCCCAATGACGGAAAGCTCCGCCATGCTGACGATGACATAGTTGAACCAATAATTCCAGCCCGAAAAAAAGCCCGGAAACGCCCCCCAATACTTCGCGGCATAATGACTGAACGAGCCGGACACAGGCTCCTCGACCGCCATCTCGCCGAGCATACGCATGATAAGGAAAATGACGACGCCGCCCGTCAGATAGGCGAGCATGACGGCAGGCCCCGCGAGCTTGATCGTCGATGCCGAGCCATAGAACAGCCCCGTGCCGATGGCGCCGCCGAGCGCGATCATTTGCAGATGACGGTTCTTCAAGCCGCGCTGCATTTCTTTTCGACCTTGCATGATATCACCTCAAAAACTACACGCACAAACGTCCCCTTCGTGGTCAAAAGTGCGCCGACCTTACGGAAAGTTACCCAATCAGCCTGCGCCTTCGGCTTGACTTCTCGGACTTTCATAACAAAATTGCTCCTTTCATTATAGACGGTGTATCCTGCTCTGTAAATAAAAACGAAAAACCGCCTTGCAAGAAGGCGTAAAACCCCGTAGAATATAGAAAAGAAGCGATTTGAGAGGTGACGCGGATGTATCGCATAAAGCCGTGGGAAGAATTGACGATTCAAGACGATTATATGTTCAAACTCATCATGAGCATCAAACCGATATGCCTGAACCTGCTCCAAGGAATTCTTCGCGTAGAAATCAAAGATATCCGCTATCTCGAGACGGAAAAATCCATGAACGCTCGCTATCAGGGCAAAGGCATCCGCTTGGACGTCTATGTACGCGATGATGCAGAGACGGTTTACAACATCGAAATGCAGGTTCGTATGCTCGAAGGAATGAACCTTTGCAAACGCACGCGCTACTACCAGTCGATGATCGACGCCGACCTACTGGCAGAGGGCGCAGACTATGACGACTTGAATAAAACAATCATCATCTTCATCTGTTCCTTTGATCCTTTTGGTAAGAATCGGCACATCTACACCTTCCGCAATCTCTGCCTAGAGGAGCGATCCATCGAGCTTTGCGACGACGCGACAAAAATCTTTTTGAACACCAAAGGCACGTTGAACGATGTGGATGAAAGCGTCAAAGCGTTCCTCGACTATGTAAACGGGTACGCATGCGACGATCCGCTCGTACAGGAAATCGACGAGGCGATTCAGAGAATCAAGCGAGAAAATGAAAAGAGGGTGAGCTATATGACTTTCGCGATGAAAATGATGGAAGAAAGAAAGGCTGGCTTCAAGGAAGGAGAAAACCACGGCATCGTTAAAGGCAGAACTGAGGGAGTGGTCTCCTCTATCCGCAATATGATGAAAAATATGGGAATCTCACTGGAAAAAGCGATGGATGTACTGCAGATTCCCGCTGACGAGCGTGCGAAATATATAGCGCTTGTCAGAGACTGAAAGAGGGGCAGCTATGGCAGAAGAAATCCACCACGAAAATATCGACTACACGCTCTTTGAAAACATCAAAATGAAGATGCTCGGCATGATTAACGGCGCGGACAACCCTTACGACATCATCTACGAGATCGCTAAGGAGCTTGAGGCCGTCACACACGAAGATGGCTATGCATACGAGGTGCGACAGGGGCTACGCACCGTCTATGGACTTGCCATGCACGACAAAAAACTCCTCGCCGACGAGCTTGCCGACGTAGAAGAACGGCTCAAGCGCATTGAAAAATCACATGAAAAGGGCGACTTCACGGAAGAGGAACGGACGCGCATCGAGTTCGCCATCGTTCTGCATAAGAAAAACATCGAACGGCTCAAAGGGCTGATCCAACATGCTGAAGCCTTCCACGAAGACCCGTATATCGAAAAGCTCTGACATGTGCAGACGCTTGCGATAGCCCCATAGACAACGAAAAGAGGACGGTCGTTTTCGCAACCGTCCTCTTTTTCTATGTCGTTATTCCAACACATACACCTTGACCCAACGGCGACCGAATTCCATCGCCTCACCGTAGGACTCCATACACAGGTCGATGCGCTCGCCATAAATAGCTCCGCCCGTATCCCCTGCGATGGCCATACCGTAACCTGGGATGTAAAGGCGCGTTCCCAAAGGAATCACGTCCGTATCCACGGCTACAACACCTCGCTCTGCGAGCATACCGGAAGCTGTGATGCCGTTGCCGCCGCCATCGGTCGGCAGGTACGCCGTCGCTTCCATATCGTACTCACGCACATAGCGCATAGCGCCGCGCGATGTTTCTACAGACTGGGCACGTCTTGCTGCTTCTTCTCTCTCTTGTTCTGCGACCAAATCGTGTATCTTAATGCTGAGATTCTTTTCAAGTTTTGTTGCCCCGTCAAGCTCCGCCGAAAAGCGGTCGCCAACGTATCCGTAGTCTTTGAGCACTTCGCCCACATGCTCACGAGTCGTATAAACCTTCTGCCTGTCGCCCTCAAACTCGATGACGACCGGCACGGCACGCTGCACGATAATTTTCTCTTCTTTGTCCGATTTCTTTAACTGAAACTCATCCTTGTGCCTAATCTCAACGCCTGCCTGATGCAAGATCAGCTCCGGGCTTGAGTATCTGGTGCTTACCTCCAAGGTCTTTCCGTCAACGTCAATGAGGACACTCCTCATTGCATCCGTAAAGCCTGTCGTGAATACGACTCCGAGAATCAGCACCATGCAAAGTGCTAGTTTCCGTAAAGTCATTCAATCCCCCCTTAGAAAATTAACGACACGCTTATTCTAGCACCTTTTTCCCGCTTTGTCAATATATGCCCCACTTAGATGGAATTAAACACCATATTTAGGGAAAAGAGAAGTGGTGAAAGCCCTTTTGTGACAGGCGTTCACCACTTATTTATTAGCATAACATTAAATGTAATTTTCTTTCAAATTCCGTAGAGATCGCGCGTATTCTCGCGCGTTGCCCGTGCAAAGGCTTCGAGGCTTTCGCCGCGCAGCTGCGCCGCCTTTTTCGCGATGTAAACAAGATGCGCCGATTCATTGCGTTTGCCACGAAACGGCATAGGAGAAAGGTATGGGGAATCGGTCTCAATAAGAATACGCTCCGCCGGCAGCCGCTGCACGATCTCGGGCAATTTCGCGGCGTTTTTGTACGTCAAGGGACCGTCAACACCAAAGTACCATTCGCCCTTCAACAGCTCCGCTGCCATCTCCCAACTGCCTGAATAGCAGTGCAGCACGCCGCGAAGCCCCTTGCCTTCCGTCTTGAGAATCTTCAGCATGTCGCCGTGCGCCTCGCGGTCATGGATGCAGACGGGCAGATGCAGCTGACGCGCGAGATCGAGTTGGCGCACGAAGATGCTGCGCTGCAGCGCACGCTTCTCCTCGTCCTTTTCCCAGTAGTAGTCGAGACCGATCTCACCGATGGCGACGACCTTTTCCTGTACTGCCCATGCGGCAAGCTGATCGTCCGTCGCCGTCGTCATCGGCTGCGCCTCTTCGGGATGGATGCCGACCGCCGCATAGACAGGCGCAAATTCCTCGGTGAGCGCGGCGCTCCTCGCCGAGGATTCGAGGCTGTCGCCCATCGTGATGATCTTTATGACGCCGCTTTTCACGGCTCGGTCGATGACGGCGGCGCGATCTTCATCGAATTTTTCGCCGTCAAGATGTGCATGCGTATCGATAAGCTCCATCATTTCACCTTGCTCCCTGCGGGTGCGGCAGGCTCGACGAGCCGCAGCCCATCCTCGCTCGACGTACACAATATCATGCCGTGCGATCGGATGCCGCGAATCTTCGCAGGCTTCAAGTTTGCGACGAGAACGACCTTTTTGCCGACAAGCTCGTCTGCCGCATAAAACTCGGCGATGCCCGAAACGATTTCGCGCTCTTCTGCGCCAAGGCTCACCGTAAGGCGCATGAGCTTTTCCGTATCGGGCACGCGCTCTGCCGTAAGGATTTCGGCAGAGCGCAGATCGACGCGACTGAACTCGTCAAACGTAACGATGCCGTCGCTCGCTTCCGCTTTCTTCGCAGCTTGCTCCTTTTGCTTTCTCTGCGACGTTTGAGGCTTCTCCATAGGGCTTTTCTTCCTATCTTCCGCAGGCTTTTCCTCCGCTTCCACGTCAATGCGCGGGAAGAGCTGCTCGGGAGTCTTTACCTGCGTCCCTGCGGCAAAACCGCCCCATGTGCGGACATCGGCAAAACGCACGGCAGCGAACTCCTCTTCGATGCCAAGCTGACGCCAGATCTTCTCTGCTGTCTCGGGCATAAACGGCTCGATGAGAACGCTGATACGGCGCAGGCTCTCGGCGAGGTTGTAAAGCGTGTTCGTAAGCGTCTGCTTCTTCGCCGCATCCTTGGCGAGCGTCCACGGCATCGTTTCGTCAATGTATTTGTTCGCACGGCTGATAAACGCCCACGTCGTCTTGATGGCGCTCTGCAGCTTCATCTCTTCCATCTCGCGCTCGTAGGCGACAATCGTATTCTCCGCCTCAGCAAGGAACGCACGGTCAATCTCGCTCTCACCAAGCGCTTTTTCTACGACGCCGCCCTGAAACTTGCCGATCATGTTCAGCGTGCGGTGCAGGAGGTTGCCGAGGTCGTTCGCGAGGTCGGCGTTGATGCGCCCAATGAGTGCATCGCGCGAAAAGTTGCCGTCTTGTCCGAGGTTGATCTCACGCAGCAGGAAGTAGCGGATGGCGTCGGCGCCGAATTCGTCAATGAGCTGTACGGGATCGACGACGTTGCCTTTCGATTTCGACATCTTATCGCCGTCGACGATGAGCCAGCCATGACCATAGACCATCTTCGGCAGCGGCAGGTCGAGCGCCATAAGGATACACGGCCAGATGATCGAGTGAAAGCGTACGATCTCCTTGCCGACGAGGTGAATGTCGGCGGGCCAGTATTTCTCGAATTTCTCAGGATCGTCGAGGAAGCCGATCGGCGTCAGATAGTTCGTCAAGGCGTCGAACCAGACGTAGATGACATGATCGGGTGCCATCGGCACGGGGATGCCCCAGTCGAACGACGTGCGCGAAATGCACAGATCCTCAAGCCCCTGTTTGATGAAGTTGATCATCTCGTTGCGGCGCGACACGGGCTGAATGAAGTCGGGATGCTCCTCGATGTACGCCAAAACGCGATCAGCGTAGCGCGACATCTTGAAAAAGTACGCATCCTCTTCGACCTCTGCCACTGCACGACCGCAGTCGGGGCACTTGCCGTCTGCAAGCTGGCGCTCCGTCCAATAGCTCTCGCACGGCGTACAGTAGAGCCCCTTGTACTTGCCCTTGTAAATGTCGCCTTTCTCGTAAATGCGGCGAAAGATCTCCTGCACGACGCGCTCATGCCGCTTCTCAGTCGTGCGCAGAAAATCGTCATTTGAGATGCGGAGCTTTTGCCAAAGCCCCTGAAAGCCTGCAACGATCTTGTCAACGTAAGCGATCGGCGTCACGCCGCCCTCTTGCGCTTTCTGCTGAATCTTCTGCCCGTGCTCATCGCTTCCCGTGAGGAAAAAGACGTCGTGCTCGGTCAATCGCTTGAAACGTGCGACGGCATCGGCGATCGTCGTGCAGTACGCATGTCCGATATGCAGTTTCGCACTCGGATAGTAGATCGGCGTCGTTATATAGAATGATTTCCTTGTCATGAAAAAGCCTCCTTGACGGCATGATACCGCATTCACATACTTTTCTTATTATAGAATAAATCCTTCCTCAAGTGCAAGTACAAGCAATAATGTTTCTTGTGAGGAAAACATTGCACCCCCCCGCAAACAATTTATTATTTTTTCTTAATTATCCCACTTGAAACATTTGCCAAGTCGTGCTATACTAAGGAGTAGGAAAAACTATACAGATTTAGTTAAATAATGTTTTTCCTATATGAGTGTTGTAAAGATGTAAATAATCACTCAACCCTGCTTTCGCACGTTGAATGACTATTTCCCCGCAGTTGGCTGGCCTGCTTCTAAGGAGGAGATAGCGATGAAAGCCACAGGAATCGTCAGAAAAGTAGACGAGCTGGGACGTGTCGTCATACCGATCGAGCTGCGCCGCACGCTCAGTATCGCAGAACGCGACGCCTTGGAGATCTACACCGACGAGGATCGCATCGTGCTCAGAAAATATGAGCCGACATGCGCATGCGTTTTTTGCGGTCGCGCCGATGACGTCATACCTTTCAAAGGTCGCAACGTCTGCAAAAAGTGCGCGGTGGAATTAAAGGAGGGAGCGTAAAATCACCTCCGCTGCACGAAGAGCCGTTTCCCTGTCGTGCTGTGCCCCCCGATGCAAAATGGAACGCAGAGATCAAAGCCCGTCCATCCCCTCTAAACGGGGGGAATGGACGGGCTTTATTCTTCCAACAATATCTGATACACATCGCGGCGGCTCATGTTGAGACGTTTCGCCGTCTCCCGCAGGGCTTCCTTCTTCGTTCTTCCCTCTTCCATAAAGTATGTGACAAGCTCCTTCGGCGTTTCTGTCAGCGCGTTTTCTTTCACGGCGCTCTCTTCGGCGCCTGCAACGATGAGAACAAACTCGCCGCGCGGCTCTTCCTCGCTGTAGTGAGCGAGGATGTCGGAAAGCGTGCCGCGGCGAAATTCTTCGTAGCGCTTCGTCAACTCGCGGGCGGCAACAGCCGAACGTGAAGCGCCAAAGGCTGCAATCAGAGCTTTCAGTGTATTTTTCAGATGGTGCGGCGCCTCATAAAAGATCAAGGTTTCCTGCCGTGCAGCAATTTCAGCCAGCAGTTCACGGCTTTTTGCCGCCGTACGCGGCAAAAAGCCGATGAACGTGAAGCGTCGCGCATCGAGTCCCGAGCATATAAGCGCTGAGAGTGCGGCATTCGCTCCGGGCAAGGGTGATACCTGAACGCCTGCAGCAATGGCGAGTTCCGCAAGATGCCCGCCGGGATCGGCAATGCCGGGCAATCCCGCATCGCTGACGCATACGAGATCGTGCCCTTCGACAAGAAAGTCCACAAGCCGAGGGCCCTTCTCCAGTTTATTATGTTCATGATAGCTCGTAAGGCGCGTGTGAATATCATAGCGTGCAAGGAGTTTTCGCGTATGACGCGTATCTTCCGCCGCAATCAGCGGCGCTTCCTGCAAGATGCGCACCGCGCGAAACGTCATATCCTCAAGGTTGCCGATCGGCGTCGCTGCAAGATAGAGGGTTCCCTTTGGGTGCAGCATATTTCCGCGGATTTCCGTCTGCGTCATGTTCGCCCACTCCTCACTCTACAGCCGACAAATGCAATTCATGCTTCTTTTTCCGCTTGCGCTGCATCGCCAAGAAGCGGCGGCAGAACGGTCAGCGCACCGACGGATGCACCGACGACTGCCTCTACAAGCACAAAGCGCGGCGCGGCATCCATGCGCGGCGCGAAGAATTGCAGTCGGCGCACCGCCATGCCGTTTTCCCTCAAGGCAAAAAAAAGCTCGTCGAGCCGCGCAGGCACATGGACGAGCGCAAAACGTCCGCCGAAGCGCAGCGCATGACGCGCTGCCGCCGCTACGTCGGCGAGTGTCGCCGTGATCTCGTGATGCGCTCTCGCTGCGCGTCCGATCTTGCCTTGCCCCAGCGGGTACCACGGCGGATTGCTCAGGACGCAGTCGAAGCTCCCTCGCTTGCCCAATCCTTCCGTCGCACGAAAATCCCCTGTACGCACGCGCACGCGGTCTGCAAGACCATTCAAGCGCACGTTGCGCATCGCAAGCTCCGCCATCACAGGGTCAATCTCTACGGCGTCAATCGTAAGATCGTCGCGTGCGATCAAAAGAGGGATGACGCCTGCGCCCGTGCCAAGCTCAAGGACATGATCGCCGCGCTTGATGCAAGCGAAACGCGCAAGCAGAACGGCGTCGAGCGAAAAGCATGTCGTCTCGGTGTTCTGGATGATGCGCCGCCCTGCATACTGCAGATCGTCCAGCCGCTCGCTGTCACGAAGCGCCGCCTGCCATGCCGCCAGAGACGCCACGCTGCCCACTTACGCTTTGTCCTCCTGCTCGACAGCGACGATGTCCTCCCATGCCGCCACGAGCGTCTTATGCGAGTCGAGAAGAATCGTCGCCGTGCGCCGCTGCATGTTGAGGGAGATGACCTTTCCTTCCCCTTCAGCCGAAGCCACGCGGCTGCCCTGTTTCGGCGGCTTCGTACGGCGCTTGGGGCAATTCTTTCGGTAGCCTGCGCACTCGTATTTCAGGCAGCACATGAGTCTGCCGCATATTCCCGAAATCTTCGTCGGATTCAGCGAGAGATTCTGTTCCTTCGCCATCCGAATGGATACCGGCTCAAAGTCTCCGAGGAACATCGAGCAGCAAAGCGGTCTGCCGCAGCAGCCCATGCCGCCCATGAGTTTTGCCTCGTCGCGCACGCCGATCTGGCGCAGCTCGATGCGTGTGCGAAAGACAGAAGCAAGATCCTTGACCAGTTCGCGGAAGTCGATGCGCCCGTCCGCCGTAAAAAAGAAAATGATCTTGTTCAGATCAAACGTATACTCAACATCGACGAGCTTCATCGGCAGACCATGCACCTTGATCTTCTTCTCGCAGATCTTGAACGCTTCCTTTTCCTGTCGGTGATTTTCCTCTACCTTCTGAAGATCCTGTGCTGTCGCCTTTCTCTGCACGGGCTTTAACGGCTGCGCGCCGTTCTCTTCCGCCTCACGCGGTCCTAAGACGACGCGGCCGCACTCCGTACCGCGCACCGTTTCGACGATGACCTCGTCACCGAGCGCAAGTGCATATTTCCCGGGGCTAAAATAATAAATCTTGCCCGCTTTCTTGAAGCGGACGCCCACAATCATCTGCAACCCCTTGCCTCCTTCATCTATAAAAAGCGCAGCTTTTGTGCGCCTGACATCTTCATTCGCCTTTCTAAGCTTCCTGCATACGCAGCAAAAGCCCTTCAAAAATCAATCGCTGACTCGCGTTGCTCCTGAGCCTCTTAAGCGCCTCTTGCACGAGCGAGATCTGCGAAAAGACACGATCCTCAGAAAATCCCACCAGTGCATTTGCCATCTCGCTTCGCTTTTCCTCATGAAAGAGCACGCCGCCCCCTGCATGAAGCGCAAGCATGTCGCGCAAGAGTCTTGCGAGTGCAAGCAGCCAATCCTCGGCACGCTCGCGTGGCAGTCTGCCAAGCTCTTCTGCTTTCACCCAAATCTTGAACATATCCAGCGTTCGAAGGAAGAAAAGCGTCCGCGCCGCATCTTCTGCCAACTGCAAGCCATCTTCTTCATTCAAAAGGAGCGCATGACCGAGACTGCCGTCCGCCGTCCGAGCCAGTGCACGCGCTTTCTCGGCAGCAATGCCGCGCATGAGAAGCGCACGCTCGATCACATCCGGAGAAAGCGCGCCGAAATGCATCTCACGCACGCGGGAAAGGATCGTCGGCAGAAGGGCTGTGCGTCGTGCCGTCACAAGCAGGAAAAAGACCTCGCCCGACGGCTCTTCGAGTGTTTTTAACAGACTGTTCGCCGCCGCCTCATTCATCGTGTCCGCTTCATCCATAACAACGACGAAACGTCTTGAAAGGAGCGGCTTTCGCGCGACCTTCTGCTCGATCTCGCGCACGGCGTCGATGCGGATGACGCGCGTACTTTTGCCGCGGCTTTCGGGAGCGCACTCGATGTAGTCGGGATGCGTGCCCGAAAGAAGGGCGCGGCAAGACGGACATTCGCCGCACGGCGCTTCCTCTTTGCCGCACAGCAAAGCTGCGGCGACAAGACGCGCGATTTTCCTCTTTCCCACGCCCATAAGCCCCGAAAAGAGGAGCGCATGGGGCAGACGACCGCCCCGCAACATGATCCGCAGCCTTTTGATATTCCCTTCGTGTCCAAGGACGTCCTGCCAGAGAAGTGTCTCTGCCATCACATATAAAGATCGACGAGCATACCGCGAATCGCGTCATGACTCGCCACGATATCAAAGGCATCCGTCTGCCCCGTACGGATCTTCTCCGCAAGCTCTTCGAGCTTGTGGTCGATCTTACGCACCGTCGTATAGACCTTCTGACGCCCCATGCGATCCCAGCCCGCCTGCACATGAAGCTGATACATGCGTCCGACCGCCTCATCGACGAAGCCCTTGACGAGATCGCGGTACGCTTTCAATTCATCGTACGTCGGCGTGTTCGTAAGACGCGCCCCCTGCTCATCAATCTTTTTCAAGATTTCCTGCAACTGGCGATCGGAAAACGCCGCATGTTGGTCGGCAAGCTCCGCACCGAAGTCCGTGTCCGAACGTGAAACCTCATGCACGGCAACGTCGCGCTCAAGCGTCTGCATCGAAGAGCGCTGTGCGCTCAAAGCATCTATCTTCATAAGTCCACCTTCCGCCTGCACTTTCTCTGATTCTACCTTAAATTATAAAGGCTTTTCCATTTTCATGCAAGCAGCCGCCGCGCACAACTATTCGTGCATGGACTTCCAGCGGTCGTGCAGCCAAAACCATTCTTCGGGATGCTCACGGATATGCTGCTCAAGAATGCGGTTGACTGCCTGCCCAGCGGTGCGGATGTCGGTGCGCTTGTCCTTCGTGCGCGGCACGTCGATGGGTGCATGGAGGATGATCTTGTGCGTACCGTCCTTCTTGCGCGTAATATAGCCGGGGATGACGCCGATGCCTGCCGAACGCGCCATCGAGGCAGGACCCGGCACACAGTTCGTCGGCTGCCCAAAGAAGTCGAGCACGACGCCGTCGCGCCGATTCGTATCTTGGTCGGCAAGAAGTCCAACGATCCAGCCTTTCTTCATCATGCGGAACATCTCGCGCACGTCGTCTTTGTAAGTGATGTGCATCCCAACGAGACAGCGGTACTCGTTGATGAAGCGATCCATCGCCGCGTCATGCTGGCGCATGGCGACGCCGATGATCGGAAAACCTGCCTGCGACAGCGCGCCGCCCATAAGTTCCCAGTTGCCCGTGTGCGCCGTCGCGATGACAGCGCCCTTGCCCTTTTCGAGCATTGTACGCAGGTGCTCCGCGCCCTCGATCTCGACATAATCCGCCATGCGGCGCACGATGACAGGAAAGCGCAGCACCTCAAAGAGCATGGGACCGAAGCGCACGGCGCTCTCCTTCGCGATGCGCTCGGACTCTTTTGCATCCGTACCAAGGCACATGGCGACCTGCTCCCGTGCCAGCTTCTTCCTCTTTGCAGGCAAAAAAGGCCAGAGGCAGAGCGCCAGCATTCGTCCCAAAGCGTCGCAGAAGCGTCCAGGCAAAAGGCAGACGAGGCGGCTCAAAAAGCGCACGAGGTAGTACGTCATTCTTTCGTTTCCTTCTCGTTCGCCTGTGCCAGCGCTTTTTCCAATCGCTTGATTTTCTTGACCATTTCAGGCAGGCGTTTCATCGCCGCCTGCATACGCAGCCACTCCTGGTGGCTCTGCACGGGGAATCCCGCACAAAAAACACCGTCCGGCATATCGCCGATGATGCCTGAGCGAGCGGCGTAGACAGAGTTGCCGCCGATATGGATGTGTCCGACCGTGCCGACCTGCCCGCCGAAGGTCACGTTCGGTCCCGTCGTCGTCGAACCGGAGATGCCCGTCTGCGCAACGATGAGATTGTTCGGACCGATCTTACAGTTGTGTCCGATATGTACGAGGTTGTCGATCTTCGTGCCATGTCCGATGACGGTCGATCCTGTCGTAGCGCGGTCAATGCCGACGTGTGCGCCGACTTCGACGTCATCCTCTAAGACGACGTTGCCGACCTGCGGCACTTTCGTGTGCACGCCGCTCGCCGTTGTGAAACCGAAACCGTCGGAGCCTACGACTGCATTGGCATGAAGCATGCATCGCCTGCCGATGCGGCATCGCTCACGCACCGTCACGCCCGCATGGAGTACGCTTCCCGCACCGACCTCAGCATACTGTCCGACGTAAACATGCGGATAGAGTACGGCGTCCGCACCGACCTTTGCGTGTGCATCGACGACGGCGAACGGCAGGATGCGCGCGCCCGCCGCAATCGCAGCAGTCTTTGCCACAAACGCTTGCGGACTGACGCCATCGGGCAGAAGCAAAGGCGGCGTGAAGATCTCCAGAAGCTTCGCGAACGCGGCGCGAGGCTCCTTTACATGGACGGCAGGCAGAGGAAAGTCCTGCACGCCTTCGGGCAGGATGACAGCCGCCGCCTTCGATGCTTTCGCTTCTTCTATATGGGGCGGCGCAGCAAAGGTGATGTCCGATGCGCCTGCCGCTTCGATGTTCGTCGCGCCCGTGACAGCGATGCTCTCATCTCCTGCAAGCCGCCCGCCCAAGAAACGGGCGATCTCCCCCAATGTCTTTTTCATTGTCCAATCCTCACTGAAGCGCCTTGATCACATCATCGGTGATGTCCGTGCCGCCGAGATGGACGAGCTTTTGCTCTTCCACATTGTAAACGACGGCGTCAATCTTCTTCGTACGTGCGATCTCACCGATGGCGGTCTGCATCTTGATCGTTTTCTGCTGGTTGTAGATATTGGCTGTTTGCTGCATCTGCCCCATCACCTGCTGCTGCATCTTCTGCAGTTCATCCGGCGATACATTCTGCGCCTGCTTCGCCTTGAAATCATCTTCCGCCTGCTTCTGCACTTCTTCCATCTTCGTCTTCATCTCTGCGTCGATGCTCATGATCGCCGGCGCTTCCTTCTCGACGCGCGTCGGGTCAACGTAGCCGATCTCGGCGGAGCCACAGCCTGCGGCAAGCATCATGGCGGCAAAAGCGACGCTGAGAAGTGCCGCACGTTTCTTTTTCTGCTTCATGATTTTCCACTTCTTTCTAAAATTGTTCCCGATGCAAGCTCGGCGATAACTTCGTCCGTCAAGTCTACTGCATCGGACACATGAACGGGGAAGCGCAGCATCGTCGCAGCATCTTCCTCACGCCGCACGCCCACGGCTTCGTCCGTTTCTTTTACGACGACAAAAGCGAGCCGATGGACGATTGCGAGCTTCGCCGTCTTGCTCTCAATATCCTTGCGAATATGCTCGCGCAGGATGCGAATCTCCTCGTCTTTCGCCGCGAGAGCTGCTTTTTTGCGGTTCAGAAGCTCGTCGCTCTCAATGCCCTGCATCGCCTGCCGAAGCGCTTCGCTGTTGCGTTTATCGGCTTCCGCTTTTTGGCGTACGGCTTCTTCCTGCGCCGCACTGCTTTTCCCGAGCGCTTCGTCTCGCGCGATAAGCGCGGCAAGATATTGCCGCCTCTTTTCATCGCGTGCGGCAAAAAGCGCCTCTATGCGTGTGCCGCGTTCATTGCGCAGGGTTTCAAGCTCCTGCAGGAGCGTTTTTACATCGTCGGCCGATAGAAGCATAGCTTCGCGGTTGTCGATCTTCATCTCGATATTCACTATGCGATTTTGATAGGCGTCCTCAATCATCTTTTTTTCGGCGAGGAACGCCTCTTTCGTTTCTTCTTCCCATGCAGCAAGCGCTTTGCGGCGCTCGCGTGCACGCCCTTCCGCTGCAAGCCGCGCCTGCTGCAGTTCCTTTTGCTCTGCCGCAAGCTGAAACGGCTCGTCCGAGAGTGCAGGCGGCTTCCATGCGCGGCGATCGGCGCTGAGACGTGCAATATCAGCGGCAATCACGGCTCGCTCTGCGTCAAGCGCAGCGATTTGCGCGTATACCTCATGCACCTTCTCCGCACGCGCAAGATCAACGACGCCGATGCCGCCCGGCTCCTGCGGCGCCGGAGGCGACGGCGGCGGCTGCAAAGACGCGCGAAAGAAAAAACCAGCGCTGCCGAGAAGCAGGATGAGCGCGACGACAAAGACACCGCAAAGCGTGTTCCTATGCTTGAGCCAAAAACCCGCGCTGCGCACCTCTCCTTTTTCCTGCGTCACCTCTTCCACCCCCGAAAAGCCCTGAGATTCAAAAGTACCGGGCAGGAAGCCCGCCCGGTACCTCATGCGCTCGCGCGCTCAATATCCGTATCTCTTATTTGAACTTCTTCACGACGTCGTCCGTGATATCCTGTCCGCCATAGACAACAGCGTTTTTGTCAAGAACGACGGAAAGTCCCTTCGCTTCGGCGACCTGCTTGACAGCGGCGTCAACCTTCTTCTGAATGCCCGCGAGGAGATCCTGTTCCTTCTGCTGCAGCTCCATCTGCGCCTGCTGCATCGCCTTTGCTTTCTCCTCATCGCTCTTGTTCGCCGTATCAGCCTCAAAGCGCATCTGCGCTTCCTGCATCGCTTTCTGCATCTCGTTCGATGCCGAAGCGTAGTCCGGATGACTTGCCATAGCCTTGCGGTAGTCAACGACGCCGACAGACGACGATGCCGCCGACGCAGTGCTCGTACCGAGCTGCGAAAGCCCGAGAGCTACGACAGAGCCGATGAACACGAGCGCGAGAGCCACGCAGAAAATCTTTACCTGTGTCTTCTGAAGTTTCACCATTTCTTTTAGTCTCCTTTTCTCTTTGGAAGAAGATTGCCAGACAATCCTTCTTCTATTACCCAACGATAAACATTATAGCAAACTCTTTTTATGGATTCAAGTCCAATGAACGCGAAAGCTCTTAAAAATCGCCAATCAACCGCAGCCACTGCTGCGAAGAGTCTTTCACAAGCTCTACGCGAAGAAAGTCGTGCAGCCGATAGCTAAGTCCTGCCTCACCCGTCGAATCGCCGCGACGATACTCGTAGCGCAGAGCTACGCGCGGCAAAGGTTCGGCGCGCAGCCCCGTCGTCCATGCGTGCCTGCGCATGTCGTAACGCAGGCGCGCAAAAAAACGCCCCGCAATGCGCCGCTCATAACCGAACTCCCAACTCCATGCGAAATCCTGCGGCAACACATCTGCCTGCAGGAACACTTCATCGTCACGAGAGAGCATCGCCCCCGCATGTCCGCGAAAGCATACCGCAGAACTGTCAGCCGAACCCCTGCCGACATCGCCCCAGCCTTCCAGCCGCAGACGATATCGCGTGGTATCACTGCGGCTCATGATCGAGGTCTGCTCGCCCGCAGCGATCGTCGTGTGCGTCTTTAAGCCGAGTGCGCGAAATTCTCTCGATGTATCGAGTGCCGCTTCCATAGCGTGCGCAAACTGCTTCTCGTGACGCGCCGCAAAGGCGACGGGAACGCCGAGCATCTCGTTGGCTTTTGCCTGCAGTATGCTGCGTTTTTCGAGCAGCGTGAAGTTCGGAATCGTGTCCGAGCGCATGGCGAGATCGACCGTACGCACGACGGGCATCTTCGGATAGACGGTCAAAACAACGTGCGACTTCTCTGCCGTCTCGACGTCAAAGTCGGCGCGGAATTCGGGCAAATGCTCCGTCATATAGGCGTTCAGACTCTCCTTCAAGACGCCGTTCGTCCAATCGACAGCGGCTGACGGAAGCCCTTCCAAGCTCCGGCGAAAGACGACATCGACGCCTGCGAGGTCGACTCTTGCCATCGCTTCGACAGCAGGCGAAACCCCCTCAACGACGATTTCCACCTCGACGTCCGTGACGCGATCCGCCCACGGCATGAGCGCGATCTTAACGTGCGCCTCTTCGCCCGCTTCAATGGAGACAGCCGTGACGGAGTAGCCGACGAGCACCTTGTCGAACACTTCACGGATCGTCGCTTCATCCGCTGCCCTGCGTCTTTCATAAGAAGCGAGCGGCTTTCCTTCGATCAGCTGTGAAGCGATGGCAGAGACGCTCTTTTCCATGCGCACCTTGACAGCGGGCGGCAAGGAGCCTGCATCTGCCGTAACTTCCGATTGAACCGCTGTGATCGTGCCCGAAGCGAAAGCGACGCTTCCTCCCCAACAGAATATGAGGGCGAACAGCGCGAGAAACTTCCGCACCCCGCCCCTTCGCAAAAGCATCAGAAGGAGCCGCCGACGCTGAAATGCACACGCCCGCCGTCCGAGCCGCGGCCGTAATCGAGACGAATCGGACCGACCGGCGTCTCAAGCTGCAGACCGACGCCGATGCTACCCTTGATCGTATTGGGCAAACGCTCGCCGCTCCACGCATTTCCCCAGTCGGTAAAGACTGCGCCCTGCACCTTGTTCACGATCGGGAAGCGATACTCAGCCGTCGCGAGGAAGAGGTGCGTACCTCGGAACTGATCGTCGCGGTAGCCGCGCAAAGAATCCTGTCCGCCGAGCTTATAGAGGTTCGACTCGGAAATCGAGCCGCGCGCATAGCCGAGCTGACCGCGCAAAGCAATGGTCTGCGCCCTGCCGACCTTGAAGAAGCGCTTGTCCTCTGCCGTGAACTTCTGATAGTTGAAGTCGCCGCCAAAACCTGCAAACTCCGCTTCAAGGCTCATGCGCCCGCCCGATGTCGGGTTGTAGATATTGTCGCGCGTATCGGTCACACGCTGCAGTGTAATGCTGCGCGTCGTACCGAAGTTCGCATCGCGCCACGCCTTCCAGCGCGGCGTGCTGCGGTTGGCGCCGCTCTTATGATGCACATAGGTGTCCGTGCGGTTGCGCAGTGTGATGAAGTTCGTCGAATACTCGTTGACCGGACGACCGAGCGTGATCTCAGCGCCCGAGTACTTCCTCATGTACTCTTCCTGCAGGTTGCCCTCGGTATCGTAGTCGTCGTACTCGTATGTACGGTTGTAAATGCGAAGCGATCCCGTCGTCTCCTTGCTGTCCAGCCAAGGACGGCGATAGGAGAAGACGAAGCCGTGCGCATCCGTATCGTCGCCGCTCATCTCATAGAGCAGGCTCACCGCATCGCCCATGCCACGAAAGTTCGTATCGCCGACGTTGAGCATACCGACGAAGCCGTCTGAAGAGCTGTAACCCGCGCCTATGCCGAAGTTGCCCGTGCGCTTTTCGACGACATCCGCTTCTAAGATGACAGAACCCGGCGCTTCGCCCGGATTGAGCTTCATATTCACATCTTCGAAGAATCCCAAATTGTAGATGCGCTGCATACTCCGACGCGCTTTCTTCACGTCGAAAGGCTCGCCGATCTTAAGGCGCATCTCCCGAAGGATGACGCGATCCTTCGTCTTTGTATTGCCCTTGACGGCAAAACCCTCAAGCTTTCCTTCGTTGACTTTGAGCGTAAGCTCTCCCGAAGCGTCGATGTTCATATCCTCGATCTTGGCGAGAATGAAACCGTCCGCCCTGTACTTTTCCTGCATGGCGGAAACATTCTTCTGCAGCTCGCGGCTGTTCATCACCTGCCCTGTCTTGAGCGTGATGAGCTTTTCGAGATCTTCTGTCGTCTCCACCGTGTTGCCCTCGATTTTCACCGATTTCAGCACGGGATTTTCCAAGACATGATAGGTGAGGACGACGCCCTCGGGAACGTACTGCCACGATGGGTAGAGATCGTAGAAATAGCCTGTGTCGAAGATGGCGGAACGGTCATTTTGCGCTTTCTGCGCATCATAGGCATCGCCGACGCGCTGCACGAGAGCCGCACGCGCCGTCGCCATCGTGTCAGCGCCCGCACCATCGACGACGATGTCAACGATGGTCTTGCCGTCAGCGATCTTCGCATCTTCCTCAACCTTGCGCTCGTCGGGGCGCACAGCCTCCCAAGCCTCAACACGCGCATCCTTTGGCATCGCCTTGGCGGCAGCGGCATTCTCGTCCGCAGACTGCGTTTCCACCCGATGAATCTCCGCCGCATCAGCGGCAGCATTCTTCATCTCCTGATCGTTCTGCATCGTACCCACGACGGCAACAGCCGCAGAAACGTCTGCGGAAAAGCCGGCAGCCCCCACAGCAAACGCTGCGGCTCCAGCAAGGATTCGCGTTCTTTTCATATCCAAGTTTCCAACCTCCCATGATCTTCGGTATGTTCTTTATTCTACCATGAAAGCCCAAGAAGTCAAACCCGAAGGGTGCAGACTGATTGGCTGCTTTCTGGTAAGGGCGACGTACAATGTCCACAAAGTGGACGTTTGTACGTATAGTTTACCATGAATGCCGTTAAGGTCAAGAGGGACGCAAAGACCTATCGGCGAGTTTTATCGAATTATAAGAGCAATCATTCTCTGAGGATCCGACCCGCAGAAAGCATGAGCTTCTGCAGATCGTGTGCAGGCGGAGACACAATGTCCGCGGCTGCAACTTTCGCCTGCTCCGGCTCCACTTGCGGCGCATCCTGTATAGGATGCGCCGGCTGCACGTCAGCCGACGTCTTTGCTTCCTTTGCCGGAGCAGAAGTGACGACAGGCTGCTCCGACAGCGCAGAAGAAGCCGACGCCGCCCCATGCGGAGCATCCGCGGCTGATGCAGCAGGCGATGCCTGCGCCGCCTGCGCTGCGGACGTATGATCTTTTTTCGGTGCGCTTTCGGCGTAACTTTGCTCCACAGACGGCGCCGGCGAATCCAACGCACGATAAAGGAAGACGCCGCCCAGAGCGAAAAAGAGAGCGAGCGTCGGCGCAAGAACCTGTACGAGACGCTTCATCCTTTGCGTTTCACGCGCACGCTGCAGCTCCGCCTCTGCGAGCATGAGGCTCAAGCCGCCCTTGATGTCGTTTTCCCTTTCCAGAGAAGATTCCGCACGCCCGAGCCAATCCTTTGCCGCTTTGATGTGCGCACAGAGCCGTTCCCTTTCCTCCGCCATCGTCTTTCCCCCTCTCAAAAGCGCATAAAGCGCGTGAGCATACCGCGCACGCGGCGTATGCCGCTCTTTTGCAGGCGGTAGATGTGCGCCGCACTCACGTCGAGCACATCGGCGAGCTTCGCCGCCGCCTCGCTCTTTAAGTAAACGCCCTCTAAGACGAGACGCTCTTTCTGCGGCAGCCGCGCGAGCGCCCGATGAAGTTCTTTCGTCATGAGTCCCAATTCCGCCTGCTCGGCGACGGAAAGCCCCGTGTCGGGCAGAAGTTCCCACGGCTCTCTGCCGTCAGCTCGCGGCGCATCCATGCAGGCGACGTCACGCTTCCCTTCCCTTTGCAGGAAGTTCAGCATCCTGCCGCGTATGCGATGGACGGCGAAGAGACTGAATGCGACGCCGCGCTGCCAGTCGAAGCTCTCCGTCGCTTCGATGAGGCCGACCGTGCCTTCCTGGATGACGTCCATGATGCTCGCGCTCGTGCGCCACGGAAGAGCCGTCTTGAATACGAGCGGCTGGTACGCTTCGATAAGGCGCTGTCTCGCCGTCCTTTCACCGCGCTCTTTGAACGCCTGCCAAAGTCGGCGTTCTTCTTCGAGTGAAAGCATCTCAACTTTTTCCAACTCGCTCAAATACTCTTCGAGTTTCATGACGTCCCTCCTAAAATTTGATACGCGCTTCAAGGCCGACGACCGAGTTTGCATCTTCGTCGCGATTCCAATAGAGACTCATGCGGTCGTTGAAATCGTAGCGCACGCCGAACTCGCGCACCTTGTTGCCTATGCCCTGCTTGTAGCGCAGCATAATCTTGTCGTTGATATACTTTCCGACTTCCAAGTTGTATTCAAGGCTTCGATCCCTCTCGCCGGATTTCAGCCCCGCTTGATCCGTCGTCGCCACATCCTCGCCCGCAATGCGGAACTCATCAAGCCCCAGCGCGTTTTGCACATTCGCTTCCCACTCGCCGAGAATCGTCATCGAAAGCCCGAAGCTCAGAAGCGATGTCAACGCCTGCTCCGTCCGCAAATCGGCGGTCTGGAAGGTCAAAAGACGCAGGATCTCCGTCTCGCTCATCTCGGGCATGGACGTCAGGCGCATCTCCATCGCGCCGATAGGTCCTTTCGTGTGCAGGAAGATACGCACTTTGCCGAAGTGTGCATCCGCCTCAAGCGTGAGGCTCGGCAAAAAGGAGCCGATCTGGTTGAAATATGCCTCGCCGTCGCGAATGGTAAAGCGTGTCTTGTTGTAAGTGATCGTGCCGCGCTCGACGGTGATCGTGCCCGACGGCTCAATGTGCTGCGTCGTGCCGCCATAGTGGAAGGCTCCTGCCAAACGCATATCGTAGAGCGACGGACTGAAAAACCGCACGCGCTCGCCGAGCGTCACACCGACGTCGAGAAGCATCTTGGGCAGCGCACTCTCACTGTCGGGTATGGACGGAATCGAAAGCGTCGCATGGTGGACCAACACCTTGCCTGTGAGTTTTGGCATTTTCTCGCCGTCCATCTCGCCCTCTTCGATATGAAACGCAGCCGTCAAAGGCCCGTTGTAGAAGCTGCTGACGACGCCAAGTTCATCGGCGGTAAAATCGAGCGTGTAGTCTTGCAGCCGCGCACCGGAGAACGCCGTCCTGCCCGTGATGCGATAAGAGCCGGCGCCCATCTTGCCCGTGCAGTCCTCAAGGGATATCGTACTGCCGACAAAGCGCAGACGCGCCTTCATCTCCGTCACAGGTATCGCGACGTCCTTGAGTTTCAGTGCGCCGTCCGTCAGGCTGATCTCACCTTCAAAATAGGGCTGCGCCAACGTCCCTGTCACGCGCACCTTCCCCTTCGTCGGGCCGACAGCCCAATCAACTGCAGGTGAGAGGATCGGCAGCAGCGAGAGATCGGCGCGGTCAAGGGACAGCGTCAAATCAATCTGCTCGGGCGCGTCGAGCCACTCATCCGAAGCCGCCGTCAGGCTCTTGACGGGGATCTTTCCCTTGGCGTTCGCGCTGTAAATGCGATCGCCAAGCTTCTTTTTCACGAGGAGCTGATCGATATGTATGACGCCGTTTTTGAGATTCAAAAGCCCTGTCATATCATCAAATGTCGATGCGCCCACACCGCCGTTTTTCACTTCGACGGAAGCGTTTGCCCTCGGATTTTTAACCGTACCGCCGAACTGCACGGCGAGATCGAGCGTGCCGCGCACATCGGCAGTCGCGCCCGCGGCTTTCGCGACCATGCCGGCGGCAACGCCGTTCGCTGCAAATTGTGCATCCATCGCGGCATCGTTCAAGGGAATGCGCCCCTGCGCGGCAAAAACGCCCTCGCCTTGTCTGCCGTGCAGTTCGCGGATCGTCACGACATGGTCAGCAAGCTTGACGTCGAGCACGAGATCGCGTATCTCATAGCCGCTTGCCTTGCCCTCGCGGACGACGGCATCCAGCTCCGCGAGCGGATTTTCCAGCGTACCGGCGAGACGAATCGCACCGTCAAGCCTCCCTTCCAAAATATCGTTCTTGAGATTCGCGATAGCGAAGAGAGCGCGCACATCGCCGTTTTCCACCTGCAAAACGCCATTGAGCGCCTGCGTTTCAAGGTTCGCCGTGCACTTCATCGCATAGCTGCCGCCATTTTGCTTAAAATGCGTATTTTCCACGCGCAGCACATCGTCGCCAAAGACGACCTCGCCGTGCACGGTTTCGATATCCTGCCCGTTGAGCTTGAGTGTCTTGGCATCGAACACGCCGAGGAATTGCGGCATCTCAAGAGTACCCGAAATATGCCCGGCAAATGTGCCATGACCGCTGACCGGATACGGCAGCTTGCTGCCAAAGCGGTCGAGACTTACATCGTGTACGTCGGCGTAGAGGTCGAGCACACCGTCCCGTGTGACGGCGCCGTTCAAGTCGACATCGACGAGCGGCGAAAAGATATGGAAATCCTGCAGCCGCACGACGCCGTTTTCCAGATAATAGTCGCCGTCCATACCCGAGAGGATATAGCCGTTGTAGCTGCCGCGATAGAAATGAATGTAGCCGACTGCCGACGGGTTATCGAGCGTGCCCGTGAAATGAATCGTGTTGTCGACGTTTCCTGTGATCGGCTGGTCGGGCGCAACGAAGGCTGCCACATCCTCCATGCGTGCGCCGATCGAATCGATGCGGACATCGAGATGCTTCGCACCCGTAAGACCGATGCTGCCTTCGGCGATCCACGTTTCTTTGCCGCCGCGTTCCACAGAGAAGTGATCGATCACAATGCCGTCGGCGCTTCCATGAATCGCGCCGTGGAAGGTATCAAAAGGCTGGCAAAAAGCGCTGCCCGCCGCTCCCTCGAAATTTGCCTCGACCATAGGATTCGCCGCTGCGCCGCGCACCGCTCCTGCGATGTCGAGCGTGCCGGAAGCCGCAGCCTCGGGCACAAAAGCATCTGCGAGAGCAAGCGGCAGCGCCGTGCCATAAAAGCACAGATCGAGGTCGTCAAAGTCTCTCACATCACCCTCAACGACCAGCGTGCCGCCCGCCGCAAAAGAAAGATTGAGATTGTCAAAATGAAGCAGATTCCCTTGCTTGAAGAAGGATGTCGAAACACGCTCAATCTCGACGCCGCGAAACGACGCCCCCGCGACGGCGACAGTGCCGTAAGCGAGAAGCCCATCTGCATCCGCCCCCTTGCCCTCAAGCACGACGTCGGCGTCGCAGCGTCCCTGCAAGGAGATCTCCTCTGCAGATAGCAGTGCAGCGATCTCTTCCCCTGCAAGATCCTTTGCCTCAACATGTGCGCTGTACGAGCCGTCGTCCGCATGGAGCAGCCCCTGTCCTGCGACTGCGCCGCCCAAGGCATTCGCTCCGCCGCTCGCCGTCAAAAGCCCGTTTTCGAAGTGCGCCTTGACTTTCGCACCCGTCAGTGCATGACCGTAAAGCGTGCCGGAAGCAGCCTCACACGCACCGTCAATTTTCCAGTCATGCGCTGTACCGTAAACGGATGCAAGAACGCGCACTTTGCCCTCGAACGGACTTTGCGCCAAGACCGCCGACGGATCGAACGCAGCGGATTCCACGACGAAATTGAAGCTCGGCTCCGCCTCTCGCCATGCGATCTTGCCATGCAGAGACGCCTCTTGCCCTGCGGTCTGCGCACGCAAAAAGATGCGTGCATCCTCGCCTGCCAGAAGAAGCAGTCCTCGCCCATCTTCGACCTTCGTGCCGTACACAAGCGCCTGTGCATTCGAAAAACGCACGTCGCCTGCAAGCGATGCGTCGCCGCCTTCGCGCACGAACTTCATCTTCGCCTCGTCGATGAAAAGCGCCTGCGGCTCGATCTCTCTGGGAAGCGTTCCCTCAGGCAAAAACGCAAGGTAGTCCATCGCATCGATATTTTCACCAGTGATCTCAAGCTCCTGCCGTTTCGAAGAAACTTCACCCTCGACGACAAGCGGCGCTCCCTTGCTCGTCGCCCGCCCCTCGACGGCGACGGATGAGGCTTCCGCAAAGTCAAATTCCGCCTCGATATCCGCAAAAGCGATCTCCTTGCCGGAAAAGGCAACGCTTGCTGCGCCCTTCTGCACGCTGACCTTAGCGCGAAAATCGCCCGCGGTGTCTCCCTCCTGTACGAGATCGGCAGCGTTCCAGCTGCCGTCCTCGCGCTGACGCAGATACAATACAGGCTCCACGACCGTCACATGGGATACGGCGGCGGCGGGCGAGGAAGAAAAGACAGCGAAGATGCTCAGATCCACTTCGGCGGCTGCGGCATGGGCAAGCTCTTCTCCCGCTTTGTCCTGCACGCGAATGCCCTCAAGCGAGATTCTATGCGCGGACTCGATGCGCACACCGTCGACGGCGACAGGTACGCCAAGAAGTTCGGATGCACGCAGAGAAATCGTCTTGCCCATATCCTCCGCATAGGCGCCCGTGCGTGTAATGTAAAGAGCCATGCCGAAAAAGAGCGCAAAAAAGAAGAGCGCGATGACGACTGCCGCAAAAGCGATACGTCCCTTTTTCATCGGCTCTTCCTCCTCATTCTCCATTTGTCAGACTGTATGGCATATGCAGATACACGACCTCAAAAGCGGCTTTTTTTGCCTTAGATCGACCTTCCTGCCTGCACCGCTTCAGCCGCTGCATCCTTTTCCGCCGTCTTGACGGAAGCGGTTTTTACCGGCGCGCCCTGCGTCACAGGAATCATGGCGTCATCCTTCGCCGCGCTGCGTTTACTCTTTTCATCAAGCGCCTTTTGCTCGGCAGCCATTTTCGCCTCCGCTTCATCCGTATGGTAAAGCGCCATCTCCGCCTGCTCCTCTGCCGCCTTATGATACTTCGCATCGACCTTCGCCCGATAAGAACCGGCGTCGAGATCGACAGGCAGCCCCATAGCGCGGTCGAGCGCCGCCCTGCTGAGGTTATAATTGTAGAGAGCGTCGTAGTAATTCGTCTGTGCCTTGACGAGTTTTTCATCCGCGTCCGTTACGTCGAGATTCGTACCGACGCCCGCCGTGTAACGCACCTGCGCAATCTTGAAGTCCTCGATGGCACGTTCGACAGCGACGCTCGTCGTCCGAATATTCTTCTCTGCCGCCAAGAGACTGAGATACGCCGTCTGCACGTCCAACTCTGCCTGCTCACGCATATCTTCCGCCGCCTGCTGCATCTTGTGCACCGCCGCACGCTTCTGATTCACCTGCGCCGCCGTCACGTTGTTGTCAAATGCCGCCCAGCTCGCCTGCACGCCGATCGACCAAGTGTCCGCCGAGTCCGTATTGTTCGAGAACCAGCTGTCGCCGCCGACCGTGCGCGTCGCCGCCGCACTGACCTGCGGCAAGGATGCGCCGCGCGTCATTTCCAAAGCGGCGTTCGCTTGACGCACGGCATAATCCGCCGCGATGACATCGGCTCGATGCGCGAGCGCGTATGCCGTGCAGTCCGCAAGCGCCAGATCGTACTTCTTATAAGAAAGCTCATCTGCCAGAGAAAGCTCCGTGGCGGTCGGCAGTCCGATGATCTTGTTCAGTCCGGCGATGGCGACATCGTAATTATTCTTGATATTTACGAGATTCTGCTCGGCGTTCGCGAGTGAAACCTGGGACGCGAGTACATCGGAGCGTGCGACCGTACCGACGCGATACTGCGCGTTCACATTGTCGAGATGGCTTTTCAAATTTGCGACGGACATCTCGCCGACCTTGATGAGATTGCGATATTCGAGCGCCTTGAAGTACTGACCCGTCGTCTGGTAACGCACCGCCTGCTTCACACCCTCAAGCGCGAGATCCGCACGGTTCACGCCGTAACGCGCCGCCTCGATGCCGTTTTCAATGCGTCCTCCCATATAGAGCGGGAAAGAAAGCTCCGCGCTGCTCCGATAGGCATAATCCGAAGGATACCTCTCATACGCCTTGCCGCCGACACGGCTGCCCTGCGTCGAAAGCGTGAGCTTCGGACCTGCCGTGCGGCGCGCTTCACGGTACGCCCAGTTCGCCGCATCGACATCGGTCACAGACGACTTGATCGTACGGTTGTTCTCAAGAGCAAGCTCCACGCTCTCCGCAAGTGCAAGCGAGCGAGGCTGCGCCGAGACGGCAGATGCAAGACCGAAAGAGACGAACCCGCCCAACACAAGCGCACAGAGCTTCTTGGAAAAATATTTTGGCTGCTTCACGATGATTTCCCCCTAAAATGATTGATGCAGACCGAAGTAGGCGGCACGCCGTTCACTGCGGTTCAAATCTCTAATTTGCCCCATGAGATATGTGTCCTCACGCAGACGATACTGCGCCGAAAGCCGCAGTCGAAAATCGTTCGGATCATAGGCGTCGGCGGAGAAGTGCCAGCGCCCGCCGACCGCCGCATCCAGCCCGATGCCCGGATCGCCCGCGATCAGCCCTGCGCGCGCCCCCAGCCTGCCCTTGGTGCGCCCGACCTCAAGATTCAGCGCATTCGCTTCGCCGACATCCTCGACGCCGACGCGCAGGAAGCGATCCGGCTCGCTTTCCCTTGATACATCGACGTTGAAGTTCGTGATCCAGTCGCGCTCCTTGCCGCTGTAAAGCACGTCGAGCGACGGCTGTGTCTCAATGCTGCTGAGATTATCCAGGGTTTCGTTCGCCTTTTCCGTGACGGCGCGCGCCTGATGGATCGTCGTCTTGAGATCTTCACGCACGGTCGGATCGCCTGTGACTTCGTGCATCTCTTCTGCCACCATGCGGATATTTTCACTCGCCTTGGCGACGTTCAAAAGAGTCAGGCGAAGATTCGCCGCCGTCGCGCCGCCGTCAGAAACATCCGCCGCCATCTGGCGCACAGTTTCCATCGTCGCCGAAAGGTTCGCGAGAATCGCCTGCATCTCACGCATCATCGCGTGCATACTTCCCTCGTTCTGCAAGGCGACACGTCCCATCACAGACGTCATGTCTCGGATATGCGCCGTAACCTCGCGCACATTCTCCGCCGATCCCAAGACGGACTCCTTCATGCGCGGATTGCCTAAGATGTCGTTCAAGGAGCCGAGCAGATCATGCACATCCTGAATCGCTTCGCTTACATTATCCAGCACAGAGTCGATGCTCGTCTCATCCATACCGATGACGAAGTCGCCGTCCTTCAAATACTCCGTGCTCTTCGATCCCGCCGGAGAAATGAGAACGAACTTGTCGCCAAGGACGCTGTTCGCCGACAGCGTGATGCGTGCATCGCGCGGGATTCGGATGTCAGGATCCACAGAAAGCGTCACACGCACGCCCGTTCCCTCCGGCTCAATGGCCTTGACCTTGCCCGCGAGCACCCCCGCATAGCGCACATCCGCTTCAGGAGCCAGACCGACGACCTGTGTGAACCCCACATAGATCGTATAGCTGCGGCTCGTCGAAAAGGAGAATCCCCCGAACTGTAGCAAGATCGCCGCCAAGAGCACGATGCCGAGCAGCGTAAATGCGCCCACCTTCGCTTCCGTCGTCATACGTCCGCCCCCTTCCCTTCCGTATCCATCGCGCGGAAAAACGCACGCACGCGCGGATCTTTCATCTGTTTGAACCGCTCGACCGTATCGAGCGCGATGAGCTCACCGCCGGCGAGCATAGCGATGCGGTCGGCGATATAGCAGGCGCTCGCCATGTCATGCGTCACAACGACGCTCGTCACGCGAAGCTCCTTTTGCATCGTGATGATAAGATCATCGATTTTCGTCGTCGTGATGGGATCAAGCCCCGAACTTGGCTCATCATAGAGGATGATTTCAGGATCGATGGCGATGGCGCGCGCCAAGCTCACGCGCTTCTTCATGCCGCCCGAAAGCTCGTCGGGCATCCTGTGCTCAGAGCCGTCAAGTCCCACAAGATGCAGCTTCTCCCGCACGATGCTTGCGATCCGGCTCTCCTTGAGCTTCTTGTGCTCTCGCAGTCCGAAAGCAACATTCTCACCGACAGTCATGGAGTCAAAGAGCGCCGAATACTGAAATACCATGCCCATTTTGAGCCGCACCTCATCAAGCTCGGATTCGGTCATCTGTGCGATCTCCGCATCGCCGACCCAAATCTTTCCTGAGGTCGGGCGAATCAGACCGATCATCAGACGCAGAAGCGTACTCTTGCCCGAGCCGGATCCGCCGATAACGGCGAGCGTCTCGCCCCGCTTGACGGAGAGGCTCACATGACGCACCGCCGTATGCGCGGCGAAAGTTTTCGTCACATCTTCCAGTCGTATCATATCTCGACCCCGTCCAAAAGTATATCAATACAGCAAAAAAGAAAGAAACACATTCAAAAAGAAAATGCAGAAAATCGCTGCTACAACGCTGCGCGTCGTAGCACGCCCCACGCCCTCCGCGCCCTCGGGAGCATGAAGCCCGTACCACGCGCCCAAGACGGCAATGACGACGCCGAACACGGCTGCCTTGATGAGCCCGCCCGTAATATCGTGCGGCACGGCGAATACCTGGATGGAGTTCGTGAATGTGTACGATGCGATGCCGGTATACTGCGTAGCGACGAACCAGCCGCCGAAGATGCCAATGACATCGCCAAACACCGTCAGAAGCGGCACCATGCACATGCACGCGATCATGCGCGGCACGACAAGATAGCCGATGGGGCTCGTCGCCATGACGCGCAGCGCATCGATCTGCTCCGTAACCTTCATCGTGCTGATCTCCGCTGTGATGGCAGAGCCCACGCGTCCGGCACAAACGACGCCGACGAGCACAGGCCCGAGTTCCCGCCCAACGGCGATGGCGATGACGCCGCCGATCGTTGACTGCGCACCGAAGCGGATGAACTCATGCGCAACCTGCAGCGTCATGACCATGCCGGTAAACAGCATCGTCAAAGAAACGATAGCAAGCGAGTCGACGCCAAGATGCGACATCTGCGCGAAAATATGGCGCGGGCGCAAAGGGCGGCGCATCTCTTTGACAGAAGCGGCAAGGAGCAAAATGACGGAGCCGACCCACTCGAACATTCCGAGCACGAAAGAACCGATTTTCTCCAACAGCCGCATCATCATTTCTTATCCTCTTCCTCAATCAACAATGAAGCATGAATCACATTGTCTATGACATAGCCCGTTTCAAACTTCGATTCGCGCGGATTGCCCCGCTTCTTTGCCTGCTGTCCTAAAAGATCGACACGCTTTTCCTTTTTCTTCTGCGGCGCGCTCTCCGCCTTTTGCAGACGCTTCTTCGCCGCTTTCTTCTCCTCTGGCGAAAGCGGCAAATTCGGGGCGACTGCCGGCGCGACGATGATCTCGTTGTTTCGGCCCAGCTCCAAAAATTGCTTGACCTTGTCTGCCGTCGTCTGCGTCTTGTCCTCTTCAGCGCTCGTATCGATGCCGAGCGCATTTTGCAGAAGCGCAGTCGTCACAGGAACAAAGCCGCCGCCGCGCACATCGAGACTCATGACACCCGGCGCCTGGCTTTCAGGCACACGATAGGGAATCACCAACTCCTCCTTATCCTTGCGGAAAGGCTTGATCGTCGTGCGGAAATTCACCGTTTCCCCCGGCTTCGCCGAAGGCTTATCGGGCACAGCGGAAATCAAAGACGCCGTCTTTCTCGCACTCTCCATCTCGATATCAACGTCGATCGAAGTCACATCCGCTTCCTCATCCGCATTCTGACAGAGGAGCGCCATCATCTGCGCAAGCTCGCCCACGGACGCCTGCCCGACGTCAGAGGCATTGTAGTACATATTCGAGCGTTCGATCCTGCCGTCCTCTCCCGCCGTCGTGCGAATCGTGAACTTGAGGCTTGCTGTCGCCTCACCGATCGTGTCCGACGTCTTTCCCATCGCCGCATAGGCAATGCCCGACACAAGAATCGGCAGGAAGTCCTCATCGTAAGCGATTTGTGCGCCGAACTTCCGATCATAGCCGAGCGACGTATCTTTCACACGCACGCGCATCGGCACGCTCTCGGGAAAGGCTCCGAGAATTCCCGCAACACCCGCTTCCCTGTCCTGATTGATTCGTCCGATGATATTGCCGATACTCGCGATCTTCATGCCGTCCGTCGGGCCGCTGATCGTACCGACGACCTTGGCATCCGTCATGAAATAGTTGACATTGCCCTTATGCAGAAAGGGATGACCAAAAGCGAGCACGCGCTTTCCGTCAACCGCCGTCACCGTTCCCGTCGCCCCGACGGAAAAATCACCGTAGGAAACAGCGACGCCGATGGCGCTGCCCGGCGCAAGCGCAGCATCATAAACGACATGCGTATCGCGCGTCGGCGTCCCAAAAGCAGGCATATCTCCCGCCTTGAACCCCAGCGCGGAGAGCTTCTCCTCCATATAGGACGTGCCGCTGCTGCCGAAACCTGCAAGATACAATGCCGACTTCTGTTCCGTCTCATGCTTCTTTTCAGCAGGAGCTTGCGCGCCGGAATCCGCAGGCTTTTGCTTCTGCGGCTCTTGGGGTGTTTTTTCCTCCGCAGGCTGGTCTTTCGCAGGCTCATCCTTGCGCTGCTGCGGCGTCTTTGCCGCAGCCTCGGGGCTATTTTTCTCCGGCTGCGGCTTCTTCGACGCATCCGCCGATCCAGCCTTTTTGCCTGCATTCTCAGGCTTTTCACCCTTATCTGCCGCAGGCTTTTCCTTCTTTTCTTTCTTTGCTTCCTTTTCTTTCTTCGAGCCTTTTTCCGCTTCCTTCTTAGCAGACTTCCCATCTCGCGGCTTCTCTATATCTTCCTTCACCGGCTCAGGCGGCGCTTCCTTTTCGAGCTTGGTGCGCTTTTCCCCATCCTTCTGCGGCTCCCCCGCATCAGCGCCTTCCTCGCTGCCGTCAGCGACTGTCTCTTCTGCCGCTTCCTTCTTTTCCTTCTTCAGATGCGCCGCCTTGTAGTCAGGCATATTCCATATCGGCAGCATCTCGTCGATCGGCGTGATGAAAAACGTGTAGAGGCTCATGCCCTTAATCCCGGCGGAAAGTGCGCCGACAAGCGCCCCGTCCACATAGACAGGGCTGCCACTCATGCCTTGGAGCGTGCCGCCCGTACGCTCCACGACAGGCCCCGACGCCTTCGCCATGATGCGGTTCGTCGACGAACCCTCCTCATAAGTGCCGACAATATCGACATGGAATGGCAGGATTTCCCCCGACTCATCGACCACGGTATACGCCGTTCCCTCCATGCCCGGATAGACATCCGAAAGCGGCATGAGCGGCGGCAAGGACGCCGCCGCTGCCAAGTTCGCCGAAAGCGACAGGGAAAGGCACAAAGAAAGCATCTTCTTCTTGAAATTACGCAAGTATATCACCTCGTACAGATTGCCTGAAGGTACAAACGGGAAGACTCCTGATATTATTCCTGTTTCTCCACACGCGCAACGATTTGCCCGACGGCAACATCGTCGCCGACAGCGACAAGCGTCTCACTCATACGGCAGCCATCCTCAGCACGCGCCGCCGCCGCTTCGCCCGTCAAGGTGCGCACACGCACGATTTCTGCGCCCGCCGTCAACGTGCTGCCCGGCTCCGCCGTCCATGTGACCGTACCGGCAAGACTCGATTTCACATCCATCACTGCCCCCGCCATCAGCGCGTGGACAGCGAACAGCATGACACCAAGAAAAAGACCGGCGAACAGCACTCTTTTCATTTCCATCTCCTCCATTATAACGGATTTTTCCATAAAGAAGCAACTCAAAACCCGCTTCAACGCGGTAAAAGCGCAAGCGCCGAACCAACCGCCCGCTCGGCGCCGTCCGACGGACTGTTTTCCAGCTTACCGCCGACAACGAGTGCGCTTGAGCCGCCGCCGTCAAAATTGATCGCATCGACCGCGCCGAATTGCAGCATGAGCTCCGCCATTTCCTGCAAAGTGCAGCCAATACTATGCGACTGACGCCCATCGACGACGGCAAGCAGATAGCGCCCATCCGCCGTCACCCCAAAAGCTGTACGCGGCGCACGTCCAACAGTGATATCGGACGGGAATTCTTCCTCAGCCGCCGTCACATGGACTCTGCCATCCTTTACAAGCATGGGCCCAGCGCCGATGACTGTCGGCAAAGTTTCCCACGGCGCACCCATCTGCTCATCCACCCTCGCAGAATCGCCGACCTTCACCTGTGCAAAAGCGTCGCGCGCCTTGCCATGCACCGAGATCACAAGACCGTCACAGGGAATCGCCGTATTCGATGCGCTGACAGAAGCAACCCTGCCGCCCTTGATGATATACTCCTGCCCATATTCGTTCGTATGCGTCGTCGCGCTGTAATAATGATTGTAAATAACGAGACTGTCCGCACCACGCTCGGCGTCGACGCCGCCCACAGGGAAGCGCACCCTGCCGAGCGTCACCGTACCGCTGTAATCGACGGGGCCGAAAAACGTCTTGCCCGCGTCATCAAATCCCACAGCGCTGCGCCGAAAATATGTCGTACCAACGACCGTGCCATCCATCTTCAAAAGACCAAGAATGTCGCCGCTCGGCGCAAAATACGAAGCATTGACGGCAGCGACGGCTCCCGTCATATCCGACATCGCACTGACCGTAGCGCGGCCTGCAACAACGCCTTTCGCGAGCACGGGCACAGCGCGGTAGCGTGCGGGATCGGCCTCAAGCACCCAGCCCGTCAAGCGTCCGCGTTCGTCGAGGCGTCGAAGCGTAGAGAGCTTCAAGCCGGGTGCAGGCTCTTCCTCCGTGATGCGCTCATACTCTTTCTGCACATCGATAAAGAGCCGCGTCGGATTAGCAAGCGTCTTGACCTCGTAAGCAGCCGGCGCCGCGAGATTAAGAACAACTTTTATTCCCTGCGGCACAGTCGAAACATAAACATTTTCAACCATACTGCCTGAAATCTTCGGCTGCACCGCACGGCTATGCGCCCCCGAGAGAAACATGACGATCGTCTGCCCATCGTTTTCCGTATATATCTCGTAAGCAGGCAAGGTCGTCAAATCAAACACAACGCGTTCGTACTCATCGCTTACACCGAAGCGCACACCCGTGAGCGTCTTCGCCGCCATCTGCTGCGTCTGCGGTACAGAAGTCTGCACCGGCGCAGCTGCAGCGCTGCCCGCTCCCAAAAGTAAAGCCAGAGCCAGAACCAAATGCAGCACTGTCTTTCCCATACTCTCGCCGCCCCTCAAAAAAACACACGCACCGTAGACTCTCATCGCAACTATGTTGATGAAGCCTATTATAGCACGAAAGCAAATGCCTATCCATAACATATTGCAGACAGCTCATGACAACTGCCCATGCCCCCTGCAGCCACAAGGCTTTATTGAAATATGCAGCATATAAAACACATTCTGCTGCACTATTCCAACGAGCAAGATATAGCTTTTCATTGATAAACGCCTACGATTTGTGATAGACTATGCTCAAATAAAAACCTGCGCTTTCCCTTGCACAAGTTTGACCGTCAATCATTCAACCATTATACATTATCACCATTTATGGTCATTAGGCAATGGACGTGTACTGCGTATTTTCTGCAGTGCGCATCAATTCCTACATGAGCGAGACGGTTTTCCAAGATCAGGCAGGGCTTCTGTTTTGAAAAATGCGAAATATGATGAACAGCAAACGATCTATGTAAGTTAGGATGATGGCGTTGATTACGGGTGAACTCAAAAACAAAATCGACAGCATCTGGAATGATATGTACTCTTATGGGCTGGCAAATCCTTTGACCGTCATCGAGCAGCTTACTTATCTTTTTTTCATTAAATCTTTAGATGATGTTGAAACAGATATGGAAAAGAATGACGCTCTCTTGGGCATTACGAACGGCAGACGAATATTCCCCCAAGACGACGAAGGACAAGCCATGCGGTGGCATATCTTTCGAGACAAAAAAGCCGAGGAGATACACGAGATCCTTGGAACAAAGGTGTTCCCCTTCATTAAAACATTGAAAGGAGAACCAAATCTCCATGAAAAAGACAGCCGCAAGAGCGCCTATGCCCGCTATATGCAGGATGCCACCTTCGCCCTGCCGAATCCTCTCATTACGGAAAAAGTCGTCACCGCCATTGACGATCTCCCCTTGAAAGACAAAGACCTCAAGGGCGATCTCTACGAATATATGATCGGCAAAATCCAGACCGCCGGGCGCATCGGTCAATTCCGTACGCCGCGCCACATTATTCAGATGATGGTGCGCATGATGAAACCGATGTTAAAGGATACTATCATAGACCCCGCCTGTGGGACAGGAGGCTTCCTCGTGGGCGCTGGAAAGTTCATCAAGGCGCATTACGAGACTCAATTGCGTACCAACAGAAAAATCCGTGATCATTTTCAAGACGAAATGTTCACAGGCTACGACACCGATCAAACCATGCTCCGGATCACAGCTATGAACACCATCCTCCACGGCATGGATAATGCGGATATTCGTTTCAACGATTCCCTATCAAAAAACAACACCGATGCCAATCAATACACGCTCGTCCTCGCCAATCCCCCTTTCAAGGGATCGCTGGACAACGATACTGTAGCATCCAATCTCACAGCAAAAGTCGCTACGAAGAAAACAGAGCTGCTTTTTGTGGCGCTTTTCCTGCGATTGCTTGATGCAGGAGGTCGTTGCGCCTGCATCGTCCCGGACGGAGTGCTCTTCGGATCCTCCAAAGCCCACAAGGATTTACGGAAGGAACTGGTTGACAACAACAAACTCTCAGCGGTCATATCCATGCCATCCGGCGTTTTCAAGCCTTATGCCGGAGTATCCACAGCCATACTCATCTTCACCAAAACAGGCTCCGGCGGTACGGATGATGTTTGGTTTTACGACATGAAATCCGACGGATATTCTCTCGACGATAAGCGAGATGATTTAGGAACAGGCGGCGACATCAATGATATCGTAACGCGTTTTGAAAATCTCGATGCCGAAAAAAGCCGCAGGCGCACCGACCAGAGTTTTATGGTGTCGGCGGAGGAAATCCGGCAAAACGGCTATGATCTATCCATCAATAAATACAAGAAGATTGAGTATACGCCTGTGGAGTATCCACCTGTTGCGGAGATTATGCAGGACATTCGCGAACTTCATCACAAATTGGACGACGTTCTGACACGGCTGGAGGAGCGACTATGAAACTCAATGAAATTGCTACAATAACGATGGGACAGTCCCCAGATTCTGCATCTTATAATATTGTGCGTGAAGGTATTCCTTTTTTTCAGGGAAATGCCGATTTTGGAAAAGTACATCCAAATGTAAGAGTTTGGTGTTCATCCCCTAAAAAATATGCCCATAAAGACGATATTCTAATTTCTGTACGCGCTCCTATCGGCGCATTAAATGTTGCAGATCAAGAATGTTGCATAGGGCGAGGTTTGGCGGCAATACAGGTTGTTTCATTAAAATGCCTAAAAAATTATATATTTTATTTCTTGAGTAGTCGTGTGCCTGAACTAAATGCAAAAGGAACAGGGAGTACATTCAAAGCTATTTCAAAAGGCATACTTGAGAATATTGAAATCCCGTTAATTTCTTTAGAAAAACAGCGAGAGATTGTGAAAAATCTGGAGGACATAGACCAAGCGATTGAGATGTGCAATCATCTGATGGAAAAGACTGAGGATCTCGTCAAATCTTAAATTGCCTTCGCTTCATCATTAAACTTGGAAATTTCTCTGCACACACGAATAAGCAAGTTAGATATAAAGAAGCCGTCCTTGCTCTGGCAAACCTGTTTGAATTTGTCCAGTTCATCGACTACTGCTACGGAAAATCCTATACGGAACGTACCTTTGATGAATCTATTTTAGCTGCTGACAAAAATCAGTCCATTTCAAATAAAGAGTGGGAAACTCTCAAGGATGAACTTTCCCAAAAGACCAAAGAGCGTGAATCCTTGGCAAAAGAAATGGCCAACCTCAAAGCAGAACTTGCCGAACTGCGCAAAAAGAATGAAGCTGCGCATACATTTGCAGTATCCGCTGCCGCCGCCAAGACCGAAGCAGACACCCGCCGCACCATCATCGACGTTGATCTCAAGGAGATGGGCTGGACGTTTGGCGAGGACTGCCTCACAGAAGTCCCTGTTAGCGGTATGCCTTCCCTCACTGGAGACGGAAGGGCGGACTATGTCCTTTACGGCAACAATCACAAACCTTTAGCCGTAGTGGAAGCTAAAAAAACGGGGATTGATGCCGAGGTAGGCAGAGAGCAAGCCCGACTCTATGCCGATTGTTTGGAGCAGATGACGGGGCAGCGCCCGCTGATCTTTTATACCAACGGTTATACCACATGGTTTTGGGACGCACGAACTATGCCCCCCGCAAGGTTTATTCCGTATTCGCCAAGAAGGATATGGAACGCATCGTAAATCGTCGAAATCAAAAAAAGCCATTCCGTCAGCTCGCGATCAATGACGACATCACCAATCGCCCCTATCAGAAAATCGCCGTCCAGAGGGCTTGCCATGAATACGGCAACAACAAGCGAAAGGTTCTGTGGGTAATGGCTACCGGCTCCGGCAAGACCCGGACAGTTATTTCACTCATCGATGTACTCTTGGCGCACAACTATATAACCAATATTCTTTTTCTCGCCGACCGTATAGATCTGGTGCGGCAGGCGAAAAAGGCATTCACTAGGCATATGCCAAATCTCTCCACCTGCAACCTTTTAGAGCGTGGCGATGATAAGCCCACCGATCGGGCGATTTTCTCCACCTACCCCACCATCATGAACGCCATTGATGACATGAAAACCGCAGACGGGCAAAAACTCTTCACTCCCGCCCATTTCGACCTCATTGTCATCGATGAGGCGCATCGCAGCATCTTCAAGAAATATCGCGCCATTTTCGAGTATTTTGATGCCTTGCTGATAGGGCTTACAGCTACTCCCAAAACAGATGTCGATCACAACACCTATGATTTTTTCGATCTTGAAAACGATATGCCGACCTTCGCCTATGAATATAAAGAGGCTCTTGCAGACAAATATCTTGTAGATTATCACTGCATTGAAAAACTCTACAGCATTCCCACCGAGGGCATAAGCTATGATAAATTATCACCGAAGGACAAGGAACGCTATGAGGACGCTTTTGACGAAGATGATGACATGCCGGATTATATTTCCTCCTCGGAAATGGATCGGGTATATTTCAATGCGGACACCACGCAGCGAGTTCTTACCGAAATAATGCTAAAGGGGCTAAAGGTGGAAGGCGGCGACAAACTAGGCAAGACCATCATCTTTGCTAAGAATCACAATCATGCCGAGTTTATCAAGAAACAGTTTGATAAGCTCTATCCCGAGTACAAAGGACATTTTGCGCGAGTGATTGACACCAAGGAAAAGTATCGTAAAAAACTATTAGAGGATTTTGAAGACAAAGATACGTTCCCGCAAATCGCCATCTCCGTGGACATGCTGGATACAGGCATAGACGTGCTGGAAATTCTCAATTTAGTGTTTTACAAGCCCGTGTTCTCGAAAGCCAAATTCTGGCAAATGTTCGGACGCGGCACAAGACTCTGCGCGGATTTATTCGGTCCCGGTGAATACAAAAAAGAATTCTATATCTTTGATTACATGGGAAACTGCACCTATTTTACCAACAATCCCAAAGGAAAAGAAGTCGATGGAGCGCCATCCCTCTCTGAACTCACCTTCCGTTTGAAGGTGAAGATGATGCAGGAACTGCAGGCAATAGAATACCAACAATCCGATCTGATGGAATACCGAAAAGAACTGGTAGATGAAGCTCTAGGAGCCATTTCTGCCTTAAATCCGCTACAATTCCAAGTTCGCCAAAACCTCGAATATGTGGAGAAATTTTCCAGCCCAAAAGCGTTTGAGTGCTTGGAAGTAATATCTTCAGAGGAACTCGTGCACAACATCGCCCCGCTGATTCCTGCCGCGAACGAGGATGAATCAGCAAAACGACTGGATGTAATCATGTATCGCATGATGCTTTCCAGAGCGCAGCACGATGATAAAACTTTTGACAGATACAGCAGACAAATCCGTCTGATTGCCGGGAAGCTCTCACAGAAGGCCACCATACCAGATGTGATGAAGTCCTACGATACGCTGACGGCGATATCAACCGAAGAATTTTGGCAAAACGCCGGCATTATGAAGATAGAGCGTATCCGCAAGGAGCTGCGAGGACTCATGCAGTATCTGAAGAAAGAAATGAAGCTGAAAGAAATCAATATCACGGATGCCGTTATCTTTGAACGCGAAGGGGAGCGACTAGGAACGGACAACACATTGGACGATTACTATGAACGCGCCTCTCGCTATGTAAAGGAAAATGAAAACACGCCCGTTCTCGTAAAACTCAAGAATAATCTTCCTCTCGATGACAGCGACATCGCTACCTTAGAAAAGATTTTTGGCACGAAGTTGGCAGTCAGGAAGAGTATCAAAAAATGCTTCCGGAAGAAACGCAGGATATGCCTTTGGGAAAATTCGTCCGAAGCCTTACAGGACTTACACAGGAAGCAGCGCAAAAGGCCTTCTCTGCTTTTCTTGACGAAAGCGTATATAACGAAGAGCAACTCTGTCTCGTAAAGTGCATCATGGATTGGTTGGTGCAAAACGGCACAATGGATCGCCAAGACCTCAGCGACAGGGAAAACCTTGGCGGTCTTTCCATCGGCGAAGTTTTCGAGCCAAACATGATTAAAAACATCCTCGCCGTCATCGATGGCATCAACACCAATGCTGCGCCTAAGGCAGCCTAGCATGTACGGAACAAAAATCACGCAAAACATTGACCGATGAGATGGCGAGAAAAGGGGCTACATTTCCGACTCCCAGCCATTCAGGCAGAAAAGCTATTTTCATAAAATGAGAGTTCATTCAACGAAAATCTCCAACTTTTAGCTAGGAGGATCCCTATGATCGTTTCCTGCGGCGAAATGGAACTCGCCTACTTAAAAGCGAAGGACAAGCGGCTCGGCGCCGTCATCGACAGTCTTGGCGTGCTGCAGCGTCCTGTACATGACGACATTTTTTCCTCGGTCGTACATCACATCCTCGGGCAGCAGATATCGACGAAGGCACAGGAAGCCGTCTGGGAAAGACTTTCTTCGAGAGTTGATACGGTGGACGCAACGCATCTGCTCGCCCTTGGACGCACGGAGCTGCAAGCCGTCGGCACGAGCTTTCGCAAGGCGGACTACATCTTGGACTTTGCGGGCAAAGTGGCAAGCGGCGACTTCAACATCGCATCTTTAGAGACGATGCCGGACGCAGAGGTCATCGCTGCACTCTCTTCGCTCAAGGGCGTCGGCGCGTGGACAGCGGAGATGCTTTTAATCTTCACGCTCAAGCGTCCCGACGTACTGAGCTTCGGCGACCTCGGCATACAGCGCGGCCTTCGAATGCTTTACCGTCATAGGGAAATCGACCGTAAGAAATTCGAACGATACAAAAAGCGATACTCTCCCTACGCCAGCACTGCAAGTCTCTACCTCTGGGCAGTCGCAGGCGGCGCCGTCGAGGGGCTGACTGATCCCGCTGCAAAAGCAAGGCAGGGGGGCGCTGCCCGTCAGAAACCGAATAAACAGCAAAATATCGATACGGCAAAGGAGCCGCAGCAGCCATGAAATCATCGCTGCTGCGGCTCCCTTGCGTGTATCTATGCCACTCTGCACGAATCCATCAAACAAAGTATCCGATTCATCTCCTGCGGCAGACGGCGGCGGCATTCTGCTTTCAGCGCTTCAGGCACGCCGTAGAAGGCTTCGGCAATGCTGCCCGCGATGCAGGCGACCGTGTCCGTATCGCCGCCGATCGATACGGCATTTCGCACGGCATCCTCGAAATCCGTGCTTTCGAGGAACGAGAGGATCGCCTCGGGCACGGATCCTTGGCATGTAGCGTCCATCGAGTAAAAGGGGCGAATCTCATCGAGCGTACGCGACAAATCGTAGCCGAACTCCCGCACGATATATTCCTTGATTTCTTCCTTCGACTTGCCCTCACGCGCGAGGAATATAGCGCTCGCCGTCGCCTCTGCTCCCTTGACGCCCTCCGCATGATTATGCGTGACGACCGCCGTCTGCCGTGCAACCTCACGCGTCCTTGCGAGCGTATCATAGAGCCAGCCCGCAGCGGCGACGCGCATCGCCGAGCCGTTGCCGAAGCTGCCGTAAGGCGCCGGCTCATCGCTCACCAGCCAGTGGCGGAAGAGTCCGCCGTAGCCGATGTGCGGATACCGTCTGCCCCAGCGCTGCATCGCGCGAACGACCGCCGCACAAACCGCCGCTTCGTCAGCCTCTTCTCCCACTTCCAACAAGGCGTCGGCTACAGCGATCGTCATCACCGTATCATCCGTAAAGCGCGAGCCTTGGCTGAACAGAGGAAACTCCTTCGTCTTGCCGCCGCGGTCAAATTCATACGGCGAACCGATCATATCGCCTAAAATCGCTCCATACATAAGACTGTCTCCTTTCCACTTCCCCGTTTGTCTCAACGACTTTCATCGTCTTATGCCCAATATTTCTGCACAGACCACGGTCGTTCGTGCGTGCAATTTGACCATCGCGCAGAATGTCTCAAAAAAGCATCAAACATCAAAGCTGAAATATCCTGCGATAAATCGCCAAATCCTCGTCCTTGAACACATTGAACACGATGCGCATCGGCGCGTCATTCGCATGAAGCCACGCGCGGCAGGTCGCGACGGCTGTCTCAGCAGCTTCCTGCGGTGGGTAGTGAAACTCGCCCGTCGATATGCAGCAGAAGGCGACGGAGGTCAGCCCATGCCCCGCCGCGAGGTCAAGGCACGCGCGGTAGCACGAGGCGAGACATTGCTGCGCCTCGTGCGTGATGCCCGCGAATACTCCCGGCTCATGGACATGACTTCCCACGGGCGCGATGATCGGGCCGACCGTATGGAGCACATGGCGAGCGGGCAGATTGAATCCCGGCGTGATCTTCGCGCGCCCGGCAGGCTCCAGATGCCCTTGTTCCTGCATGATTCCATCGCAGGCGGCGCGAAGGGCGAGTCCCGCAGCCGAGTGGATCGCATTGTCGATGCAGCGGTGCAGCGGCACGAAGCAGCCGAGCAGGGCGGAGTTCGCCGCATTGACGATGGCATCGACGGCAAGGCGCGTGATGTCGCCCTGCCAGAGCACGAAGTTTTCATCCGCAGTGTCCATACCCGCACCGCTCGCCGCGCCGCATGCCATAGCCGTGCGCCGCTCCTCCGCCACCGTCGGCAGAGCCGCGCCGTCGACGACGCCTCGCGCCGCGCGCTCTTCGGTGAGCAGAGCGTCCTGCACGCGCAAGAAATCCGCCTGCAAGGGGATCGGCGGACGCACGTTCATCAAGGCACGCAGGAAGTCGCGCTGCGCCTGCTCCTCACGAGGAATACGCGCGGCTTCCTCGCGATAGGCAGGCATCTCCGTCAGAAGATGCTCGATGAGAAACGCGACCTTCTCTCTGCGGCCTTCTGCGCTTTCCTGCACTTCAATCGCCATGCCCTGCACTCCTTTCCATCGCCTTCTGCAGTGCCTTCAAGGATGTGTCAATATCGTCGTCGACGAGGATGCTCTGCGCAGCGATCTCCTGCGGCGCGACGGCTTCCCCCCGATTCATCACGCAATAGACAGCTGCGGGATTCTCCTTCGTCAGCGCCCAGAACGGATACTTGATGATGCCCGGCGTATTCGCACCGACGCCGAATTCCCAATAGAGCACGCGCCCCGTCTGATGCGCACGCAAAAATTCTTGATACCGTTTCGCCGCCTCATGCCAGCCCGCATCCTCGACAAAGGTGCCGTCAGCACGCAGATTCATCCCCATCGACTCACCGCAGCGAGGGCAATGCGGCACAAGCTCTCGCGGCACGCGCATCGCCTTCTGCTCAGCAACCATGCGGCGCACCGTATCATAGTTGTCATACGTCGCATCGTGACAGGGCACGGAGCACTGCCAAAGGCCGTAATCGCCCTGCGTATAAAAGAGCCGTCCCTTCGAAAAGCCGTTGTCTTGAAAAAAGTGATCGACATTCGTCGTGATGACGAAAAAGTCCTTGCCGCAAAGCAACGAAAGGAGACGCTGATAGAGCGCATTCTGCCGCTCCTCGTAGCGGTTGATCCAGATATAGCGGCTCCAATACGCCCACTTCTCTTCAAGCGTCGGGAACGGATAGAAGCCGCCCTCGTACATATTGCGGAAATGATACCGCTCGATAAAGTCGGCAAAATGCTTTTGAAAGCGTGCGCCGTCGTACAGATAGCCGGCAGCCGTCGAAAGCCCTGCGCCCGCACCGACGACGACCGCCTCCGCCTCAAAAAGCGCCTGCCGCAGGCGCTCGATCTGCTGAACCATCGGAGGATTCGATGCCATTTACTTTCCCCCATTTCGATGTTCTGATACCATTTTCGCCGCATTGCGATGTCATAAGATTCTCATGGCGCAAAAGCGCCGCCGTACCACAGGCAGCGCTTCCTGCCTATACCGCCCTACACTTTTTCCACAAGCTGCCGCACGAAATCCGTCGCAGGATGCGCCTCGATCTCCTCGGGCGCGGCGAACTGCTCAATGCAGCCATCCTTCAAAATGAGGACGCGCGTGCCGAGGCGCAGTGCTTCTTCGACATCGTGCGTGACAAAGACGATCGTGAGACCGCCGCGTGCATGGATGGCGTGGATCTCGTCCTGCAGCTGGCGGCGCAGCAGAGCGTCGACCGCGCCGAACGGCTCGTCCATCAGCAGAAGCTCGGGCGATGCCGCCAAGGCGCGCGCGATGCCGACGCGCTGCTGCTGCCCGCCCGAAAGCTCGGCGGGGTAACGTCCGCCAAGCTCTGCGGAAAGGCCGACGATCGCCATCCACTTCGCCACGGCCTCGCGCGTGCGCGCCTTGTCGCTCTTGTTCCAGAGGTTCGGCACATAGGCGATGTTTTCCTCGACCGTCAGATGCGGGAAGAGCACGCTGCCCTGAATCGCATAGCCGATCTTGCGGCGCAGCTGCACGAGATCCGCCGTCTTGAGACTTTCACCGAGCACCGTGATCTCGCCCGAAGTCGGCTCGACGAGTCCGTTGATCATCTTGAGAAACGTCGTCTTGCCGCCGCCCGATGCGCCGAGCACCGTGATGAACTCCCCGACTTCTATCGAAAGATTCAAGCCGCGCACAGCCTCTGCACCCGCGTAGGATTTACACACATCTCGAAATGTAATGACCGCGCTCATCGGAGCACCCCCTTTTCTTCTAAGAAGCGGCGTGCAACCGCACGCGGCTCCTCGCCGCCCGACTCGACTGCATCATTCATCTGCGCCATCTCCGCTTCCGAAATCAGCCCATCAAAATTTTTGAGCAGATCGCGAAGCTCCGGATGCGCAGCGAGAGCTTCTTCGCGAACGACCATGCCGCATTCATACGAAGTGAAAAAATTCTTATCATCGTCAAGCACAACGCCGTTCGCCTTGGACAGCCGCCCGTCCGTCGTGAAGACGATCAAACTATCGAGCTTTCCTTCATCAAGCGCCTGATACTTAAGCCCAATATCCAAATCAATCGTCGATGCGAAATTCATGCCATAGGCGCGGCACATCGCCGGAAAGCCGTCCTCGCGCTCGAAGAAATCATACTGCGCACCAAAATTCATCTGCGGTGCGACACGCGCGAGATCCGAGTATGTCTTGAGATGATACCGTTCAGCGAGATCCCGACGCACGAGAATGCCGAACGTATCGTTGAATCCCGTCATACCAAGCCATTCCATCCGATAACGCTTGCGGTACTCATCACAAAGCTCATCAAAGCGCGATTCATCGTAAATGTCCGTGCGCTTCAAGACCTTGAGCCAACCCGTCCCTGTATACTCAGGATAAAGGTCAAAGTCGCCATGCTCCATCGCCGGCATGATGTTCGATGTGCCGCCGCCGACCCCCGGCGTCAGGGCGACCTTGAGCCGCCCGTCCTGCTCAATGACGAGTTTGAGCATCTCGCCGAGGATCAACTGCTCCGTCATCGGCTTCGTCGCAATGCGGATGACAGCAGTCTTCGTGCTCTGAAAGAATGCGTATGCGCCGCCCGCCGTGATGAGTGCGAGCGAAACCGCCGCAATTTTACGCCACGAGCGCCCCTTCACACCGCTCCGACGGCGAAAGGCGCGTTTTTCCACGCGCGATAGACCGGTATCGGCAAGGAGCGCCAGACAAGCGATGAGGAGCGAGCCGTCGAAGGCGAGCGCCGCATTGTTCGTCGTGATGCCGCGATAGATGGCGATGCCGAGGCCGCCCGCACCGATGAATGATGCGATGCCCGCGAGCGCGATCGTCATCGTCGTCATGTTGCGGATGCCTGCAAGAATGACGGGCATGGCGAGCGGCAGGGCGATGCGTCTGAGCACCTGGAAGCGCGTCGACCCCATGCCGACCGCCGCCTCGATGAGGAGCGGATCGACATTCTTCAAGCCCGTATGCGTATTCTTCACCATCGGCAAGAGCGCATAGAGTGTCAAGGCAATGATCGCCGTCGTATTGCCAATACCCGAAAAAGGCAGCAGAAAACCGAACATCGCGATCGAGGGGATCGTGTAGAGAAAGTTGACGACGAGCAGCGTCGGCTGCGCGATGCGGTCAACCTCGGCGATCAAAATGCCCATCGCGCCGCCAATCACGATGGCAAGGACGATCGCCACCAGTGATATGGCAATATGCTCCAACGTAAGCTGAAGAAAAAAATCGCCGCGCTCCTGGAAAAGTCGTATCATCTCTGAAAACATGGGGATTCCTCCTCAATCACTACTCGCCGCCCAGCCTTTCGATCGCTTCTACAGGACAGCTTTCAAAACAAAGTCCGCAGTGCAGGCAGTGGGCGGCCGCAATCTTGTACGGCTCGCCCTCTTCGATGCACCGCTGCGGACAGACCGCCGCGCAGGTGCCGCAGCCAATGCAGTCCTCGGTGATGCAAAATCCCTTTTCCTCGCGCTCTGCACGGTCGAAGGAAATGCTCTCACGATAAATCGGACTCTTGCCGAGGTCGAAGAATTCGAGTCTGCCCTCCGCGATGACGAAGGCTTCGAGGATGTAACGCGCCTCGCCCGGATAGACGCCCTCCATCGAGGGATTCTCCTGAATAGATGCGGTCGATCATCGCCTTCTGCTCGCTGTCCGCAAGCCTTTCGGCGCTTCCTGCAAGACGCACCGTCTGCCATTCCTTGTTGAGCCCCGTGACGGCGACGGCAGGATTCGCCATAAGTTCGGCATAGAAATCCTTGCCGCGCGCCGTACAGAAGTAAAGCCGCCTCTCTTCCACCAGCATCACGTCGATGATGCGCACGGCGGGCGCTCCCGTACGATCGATCGTCGCAAAGGCGCAATCACGGATATTGCGCAGGATTTCCAGATATTCTTGAGCGTTCATCATATCATCGCTTCCCATTATCGTTTTTTCGCACGCTTATTGTAACACAGTATTTATTGTAATGTCAATAATTACATTATAAATATTCCTTGACCATCTGGATATCACACATACCATCAAGAATGCTTGCATCGCACGGCTCTTAGTAACGCCATTCATCATCGTCACTCAGGAGGCATAAGAAAAACCGCCTGCTCCCACAAGGATTGGGCGGTTTTTATAAACCAAATCATCACAGGGACTGTGTAACATGAAACTCCTAAGAGTTCAAGTCTGCGGGGCGCAAACGGATTGACTGGGTTCCTGTAAGGGCGGCGCACAATGTCCACGAAGTGGACGTTTGTGCTTGTAGTTTACCGATAGCGCCCTTTCTATGCGCATGATACGACACAATGCGTCATTCGTCAAACGACACCATGTGCCTGCTTACCTCTCGGCAGCCCACAGCAGTTTGCCGACGCTTTCGCGCTCGATGAGATGCGCGGGGAAGTCGCTGACGGACTCGACGAGTTCTTCCGACAACATTTGCAACAGCATCTTCGCTGCACGGCGGCCGAGCGCTTCATAGTCGAAAGCGACGGTTGTCAACGGCGGATACGTCACGGCGCCCATATCGTAGCCGCCGAAACCGACCACAGAGACTTCACCGGGCACAGCGACGCCGTTTTCGTGTAATGCCCGCATGACGCCGAAAGCCAGTCCATCCGTTGCACAGACGACAGCGCTCGGACGATACGAGAGAATCTCCTCCCTCTTCTCGTAGGCGGCAGCAAAGCCGAAGCCCGTTTCTACAAAATCCACACTCGCGCCGCGACTGCCGCGCGTAAACACCTCGATGAAACCATCCTTGCGCTCGACGCCGACGGCGCGATCCTTCTCCGTGACGCCGACAAATACGACGCGCTCATGCCCCATGCGCCGCATATAATCGCCGAGCAGACGCCCCGCGCCGAAATCATTGACCTTGATATACTTGACTTTTTCATGCTGCTGCCCGACAAAAAGCACGGGGATATCGCGTTCCTTGAGCTTCGCAACGAGTGCAAGATGCTCATCGGTGATGCCGATGGAGTCAACAATGATGCCGTCAGAGCCGCGCTGTGCAAGATGCTCAATGCTTTCCAGCTCGCGCGACGCATCAAGAAAAGAGGCTTGGAAAAGCGCTTGGCAGCCGACCTCGTCGAGCGCTTTCGCCATCCCTGTAAGCAGCTTGCCGCCCGTCGGCGAATCGACACGCGGCAGGACGACGCCGATCATGCCGCTCTTCTTCGCCTTCAAGCGGCGGGCAAAGGCATTGGATGAAAAGCCCGTCGCCGCAATCGCCTTTTGAATGCGCTCTGCTTTCTCCTCACTCACATAGCCTTGGTTCAAATAGCGCGAAACCGTACTTTTCGACACGTCGGCAAGCGCCGCAATATCTTGAATCGTCACCTTTCGTTCCATTCAAAGCCCCCCAATTCCCAAAAACTTCCCTCGACCTTGTCCAACTTCCTGTCTGCCGAAATCACGAAATTCGGCACGATATCCTGCGTTGGAAATACGAAGAACGATGCGGCTTCCGCACCGTCTTGGAAGAATACTTCAATCGCTGTCTTATCCTTATAGATATGCAGCTTGAGCGAATCGCGCACCGCCAAGCGAAAGCGGCGCACCCCGCGCCCGCCGCACTTCATGCCGTAACGCTCAATCGTCATGACCGATGTACGGCGCTGGTAGGAAAAGCGCACATATTCCCCCGCTCCGATATACGCAAGGTCGATATGCACCTGCTGCGCATCACCGAGCAGAATCTCCAGCTCGATCTCCGATTTCTGCGCGATCGTCTGCCCAAATTCCACCGTTCGAGCGGCGGTGAACTTTCGCGCCGCGCCTTTTCGAAGCGCTTTCATCTCCTCCAACGGCGCATAAAAGAGCCTGCCGTCCAAAAGGCGTAGCTCTCGCGGCATTGTCAGAGAAAAGAGCCAGCCTTCTTCTCTCGTCGGATACTCCGCCTCCATGTCGGGCATCCCCATCCAGCCGAAGAGGATCGCGCGCCCCTCATGCAAGAACGCCTGCGGCGCATAGAAGTCAAAACCCTGATCAAGCTCATGAAACGCGCCGTGCTGAAACTCCAACGAATCGGCGTCAAACTTTCCTGCGATATAGCCCGACTGGTAAAGATTCTGCCAACGATACGCCTCGGCTTCAAGCCCCTGCGGCGAAAAGAGCAGCACATCGCCCTCTGCAAGAGGCAGAAACGTCGGGCATTCCCACATGTAGCCGAAGTCCGGCAGATCCGTCTTGATCTCGCCCGCAAGCTGCCATGCACCCGCCTTCTTCTCATAGAGCACGGCGCGACCTTTCTCCTCTACCGTCTGCGCACCGAGTACGAGGAACTCGCGTCCGTCCTTGAGGAAGCGGTTCGGATCGCGAAAATGTGCCGTATAGCCCGACGGCTCATACTTGATGATGATCGCATCCTTCTGCACGATTCCCTTTTCCGGCTGCCACGATGCGATTCGCTGCGCCGGAATGCGCTTTTTACCGTCCCTGCAGTTGCATGTATAGACGAGCCGCAGAGCATCGTCCTCGACGAAGCCCCCGCCCGAGTAGCAGCCGTCCTTGTCGTGCATATCGCTCGGCCAAAGGGCGAGCGCCGGCAGACGGTAATGCACAAAGTCCTCTGTCTCGACATGCCCCCAGCACTTATGCCTGTGCTCGACGCCCAAGGGATTCCACTGGAAGAAGATATGATACTTGCCCGCAAACCAAGAAAGCCCATTGGGGTCATTGACAAGACCGAACGGCATTTCCAAGTGAAAATCATTGTGCCAACGATGGCGCAGAGGGAATCCCTCGCGCACCTTGGCATCAATCGCAGCCTTATCGAACAGCTTCTCGAACGCTTCTTTTGCCATGATCTCACTCCTTCGGATCAAAGAGCGTATACGTCAAACCAAAAGCGACGCCGAAGCCGATAGCATTGACGAGCAAATATTCGGGCAAATGATCCATATAGAGGAGCGTGCCCGGCAGCACCGTCACGCCCATGCTCGTGCCTGCAAGGTGCATGATACTCGACGCAGCACCCGCGCAGGCACCGCCCGCGAGTGCATAAAGGAACGGCTTCATCAGCCGCAGGTTAATGCCGAAAATCGCAGGCTCCGTGATACCGAGGAACGCCGGAATCGCCGACGAAATGTAGAGGGCTCGCTTCTTCTTGTTCTTTGTCCGCGCCGCCACAGCAACGGCGGCGCCGCCCTGCGCGATGATCGCGCCCGTGATGATCGCATTGAACGCATCGCGTCCCGTCGAAGCGAGAAGCTGAATCTCCAGCGCGTTGAACACATGATGAATGCCGCTGACAACGATGACCTGATGCAGACCGCCGACGACGAAGCCGCCAATGCCGAACGGCAGATCAAGGAACGCACGCACCGCGCCGAACACGGCAAGCTCCAGCGTGTGCATGATGGGGCCAACGATCAAAAGCCCGACGATCATGCACGAAACGAGCGTGAGGAACGGCGTGAAAATGAGATCCACGACGTCCGGGATAAACTTCTTGAGCAACGCCTCGACCTTCGCGGCGAGAATGCCGAGCACGAGCGCCGGCAGCACCGAGCCTTGGTAGCCGACGACGGGGATCGAAAGCCCCAGAAACACCATCTCAATCGGCTTCGCATCGCCGCTTGCGATCGCGTAGGCGTTCGGCAGCTGCGGCGCGACGAGCATAAGCCCCAAGACGATGCCGATGACGGGCGTGCCGCCAAACTTCTTCATCGTCGACCAGCAAACGAGCGCGGGCAGAAAAGCGAACGCCGTATCCGTCAAGATCTGGCTCATGCGCACGAGATTGTCGCTCATCTCGACGCCAAGATTCTGCAGCATACCGCGCACGCCCATAAAAAGCCCCGTCGCGACAAGCACAGGGATGATCGGTACAAAGACGTCGCCAAACGTGCGCGAGATCTTCTGCGCCGTCGACATCTGCTCGTACGCCGCCTCCTTGTTGGAGCCGCCTGCAAGCGCCGGATTCATGCCAACGAGAACATCATAGACCTTGTTGACGAAGCCCGTGCCGAGAATGATCTGATACTGCGCCGCTGCGAAGAACTGCCCCTTGACGCCGTCGATATTCTCGACCGCCTTTTCCTCGATCTTCTCCTTGTCGTTCAAGATCAGGCGCAGGCGCGTCGCGCAATGCTCCGCCGCGCGAATATTCGCCATACCGCCGATATGGTCGAGGATCTCATGCGCCACGCGCTCCTCATCGCTCATCGAAGCGTAAGCGGGATTCGAGCCCGCTGCAGTCTGCGCTTCCTCTGCCGCCTCACCTTCGCCCGGCGCAACGACCTTCTGGTCGCCGAAGGAGACTGTGATAGCGCCATAGTCCGCCGCGTTCGTTACAACGATCGGCGTCGTCGTATCATAGCCCGCCGCACGGATCGCCGCTTCATCGAACGCAATCAAGAGATCGCCCTTCTTGATCTCAACTCCTTGCTCCACATGCGCCGTGAAGTGTTTACCCTCAAGATTCACTGTATCCAGACCGACATGAACGAGCAGATCGACGCCATCTGCCGAATGAAGTCCGATCGCATGCTTCGTCGGAAAGAGTACGGTCACTTCGCCGTCAAACGGCGCGACGACCTTACCCTTTGGGTTCTTCACCGCAGCGCCGCGCCCCATCGCGCCGCTGCCAAAAGCAGGATCGTTGACTTCCTTGAGTGCAACGAGATTTCCTTCTAAGGGGCTTTCCAGCAACAATTCCGCCATTCCCAATTTCTCCTTCCCATGAAATCGGTTTCATAACATCATCTTTATCTTACCTTGCGCAAGAATTGTTGTCAATAGATTAGAAGGAAGTTTCACTCAGTATTTATGGAAAGAAATAGCCTCCGTACAGCGGCTGCCGCACGGAGGCTATTTCCCCGATATGATTTTTCCTGTTCCTCAGAACGCCCAGCTCACATGAGCGCTGCCCGTGACGCCCTGGCGTTTTCCGAATGACTATACCTTGTGTCAAAGCAAACGAACCTTCAAAGCAAATGATGCATCTTGCCAATCTCACGAATCTTGTCCATGGAGATATCCGACACTTTCGCAATCATTTCCAACGGCAATTTCTCTTTCAGCATCCCAAGGATGACCGCCGTCTTTCCCTGCTCCATGCCACGTTCCATGCCCCGCATCTCGGCTTCATCTGTAAGCATTTCCATTGCCTCACACATATTTCTCGCTCCTTCCTCTGTTTCTTTGAGATATCTTACCCGTTCTGCCAATACATCATAATACATATCATCTGCCTGCGTACAACGGAAGTCATGCATAAGTTTACCCAACGGCGTCTCTTCGTCCATCATCGAACTGTTGACGTAAATGATATGCGATCCATCGACAAAATCTTCATTGATTCCTTTGACCACTCTTTCAACGACATAGAGCGGCAATCCTTTGGCAAGTACATCCGTCTCCGTGATGAAGATCACATACGATTCCGGCAGTTTATCATAGTCTTCTCCCGCCAACAGCGCGTTGGCATCCATCAGGCTGCTGTTGTATCTGGCGCGGCGCTCCGCTGCGCCTTTGCCGCTGCGCTGAATCTCAATATTGAATTCCTGCCCGTCGGCAAATGCATGGATATCCAAGCGCACGCTGTGCCCTTGCAGGTTTTTCAGCGTATCTTGCGTAGTCACTTTCGTTGCCTTGAGCTGCGGCTTGTCCAAGATGATTTGCAGCACCAAGTCCACACATTCCAAATTGTCCTGAAACGCCGCCGTCATGAAGTCATCGTCAAGCAGCCGAAACCCTGCCAGCACCCGCAAGAACTTCTGCCGCCATTCTTCTTTCTCATCCCATCCCATAGCGATTTCTCCTGTTCTCTTTTTTCCATTATACTATGAAGCCCTTTCTGTTACAAGAAGCGTCTAACGCATCTGTTATCCAGTTTTGCATGCTCCCCCCAATGGATAAAAATGGATTAGCCTGAAGCCCCAAGAGGTCAAGCCGAAGGCGCAGACCGATTGGCTAGGCTTCTGTAAGGGCGTGAGGACATAGGTTCAGCGTGCTTCTTTGATGATGCCATTGCAGGAAACGGGCTAGAAAGCGCATCATGCCGTTTCGCGTGACGGCTGAACCTATGTCCTGAAAGTTTGCACAGCAAAACAGACACCCTCACCGTAATGGAGAAGGTGTCTGTTTACGATATTCATTTCTTCTTTCAGTCGCGCTTCTTGTTCATCCACACGGGAATGTCGAAGTTGCTGAAGCTCGGAGCTTTCGGCATCGGGGCGTCCGCCGACGGGATCGGTTTGACACCGGGCTGCGCCCCCTGTCCTGTCACAGTCGTCGCAGAGGGACGCTGGATGCCTACCGTATCGGTGTCGAATCCCGTCGCTATGACGGTCACGCGCACGATGTCGCCGAGCGTTTCGTCGAGCGAAGCGCCAAAGATGATGTTCGCGTCAACATTGACAGCTTCTTGAATCGTCGAAGAGGCTTCGTTGACCTCGTACATGCTGAGGTTCTCCGCCGAGCTTGAGATGTTGAGCAGCACACCGTGCGCTCCCTCGATGCTTGTCTCAAGAAGAGGCGATTCGATCGCGCACTTGGCGGCGGCGACGGCGGCATTCTCTCCCGTCGCTTCGCCGATGCCCATGAGCGCCGAGCCTGCATTGCTCATGATGGACTTGACGTCGGCGAAGTCGAGGTTGATGAGCCCCGGCACGGCGATGAGGTCGGAGATGCCCTTGACGCCCTGGCGCAGGACATCGTCGGCAAAACTGAACGCATCCGTGATCGAGGTCTTCTTGTCAACAACCTGCAGCAGGCGGTCGTTCGGGATCGTGATGATCGTGTCGACGTGCTGCTGCAGCTTCGCGATGCCCGCCTCCGCCTTTTTCTGACGCAGACGGCCTTCAAACGTGAAGGGGCGCGTGACGACGCCAACGGTCAGCGCACCGATCTCACGCGCACACTCGGCGACGACGGGAGCCGCCCCCGTACCTGTGCCGCCGCCCATGCCGGCGGTCACGAATACCATGTCCGCGCCCTGCAGCGACTGCAGGATGTCGTCACGGCTCTCTTCCGCCGCCTGTTCACCGATCTCGGGACGCGCACCCGCGCCTAAACCGCGCGTGAGCTTTTCGCCGATCTGAATACGCTTCGGCGCCATCGCGTGCAGAAGCGCCTGCGCATCCGTATTGACGGCGATGAACTCCACGCCCTGAAGTCCCGCAGCAATCATGCGGTTCACAGCATTGCTGCCGCCGCCGCCCACACCAATGACCTTGATCTTGGCGAACTGGTCCAAACCCATATCATCCAATTCAAACACGATAGCAACCCCCAAAAATATAGCATTGTCCGCTCTTCGGCCCCCGGAGGACACACGGCAGTCATTCTCAAAAGTTTCCTTATCATTCTATCATTATTTTAATGCTTGCGCCATAAAAAACTTATGAAAATGCTTGCTTTTTTCTCTTCAATTATGCTTTTCGAAGAAGTGGCGGCGCAAGATCGCCAAATTCTGGAATACGCGCAGACCAAACGCCAAGAGCGCGACATAGTAGAGATCAATGCCGAGACGGTCGCCGATGTAGACGAGGAACGCCGCCATGAGAGCATTCATAAAGAAACCCGAGATGAATACGGCGTTGTCGAAATGATTTTCCGATGCCGCACGCAGACCGCCGAACACGGAGTCAAGCGAGGCAAGAAGCGCGACGGAAGAGAGCTTCGCATAAGCAAGAGGCACGGTGATCGGCGAAAGCATACCGACGGCAACGCCGACGACAAGTCCGAGGACGGGCAGAATCATTTTGCATCCTCCTTTGTATCTGAAACCGCATCGATTGCTTTTGCATATTTGAACGACGCTGCGCCCTTGTATGCGGGAACTTCAATATTTTCTTCCTTCTTCACGTCGATCTGTATGCCCCAGACCTTCAAGGTGTCCTCGACGCCGCCGCGCATCTTGATCGACTTCTCCAAACTCTGCGGATCGCCGATGGCGCGGATCTTGTAAGGCGGCGCCGAGCGCACGTTATTGACGGAAAGCGTCGGCCCTGCGCAGCGAATCTCCGAGGTGCCCGTGAGCCTCTGTCCGTTGATGGCTATGGCTTCGGCTCCCGCCGCACGCAGCTCATTGATGACGCGCAGAAGGTCGTCGTCATGAATCAGATAGAGGTTCGGATTCTCTCCCGCCTTCGATGTCGCCTTGCTGTCATCGAGTGTCACTGTGACGCCGGGGCCTGCGAGCGCCGTGAAGCCGCCCTTCATGCGCAGATAGTCGTTGCTCGGTCCCTCCGCCGCCGCATCCTTCGTATCCTTTAGCTCTTCCTGCAGGCGGTCGCGTTCCTTCTCTGTCTCCAGAAGGCGCGTGGCAAGCTCTTCCACGCGCTGCTGCGATACGGACTGGCGCATGTCCTCCGTCGCGCGGAACTGCACGGCGAGCATGAAGCCGAGTACCATGCAGACAACGGCGATAGACCACCGCCCCTGCTTAAAATTGATCATAAAACGCCTCCCGCGATGTTGCTGAAATGAGATCACAAAGAAATTATAACGCAAACTCAAATTTTCTTCCACAACTATTGCTTGAACTTGATAAACGGCGCCGTGTACTTGAAGTCCACGTATTCCACGGGACGCTGTGTGACTTCCTGATCGATGATGAAGCTGTCCGTCAGATGCGCTTTTTCTTCCAGACGGTCGAGTGCGCCGAGGCGGATCTGCACGCCGCCCGTCGTGTATGCCATGACGTCGCTCGGATTCTTAAGCGATACTTCAGAGATTCGGCTGTTCGTCTCGGGCTTCAATGTGTAGAGATAGGTGAGCGCCGCTTTGAGATTTTCATCCGTCGTTTTGTCTCCGATGTAGATGTCCTTGAGCTTGATGCCCGTGACCATAGGAATCGCCATCTTTTTCAGCGTCTTGTAGGCGTCGATGACCGTGCCTTCGCGGTCGAGATCGACGTAACCGAAGTCGCAGTCGACGGTGGCGACGGGGCGTCGCTCGACGATCTGAATCTCAAGCGTCGAGGGCAAGGAGCGGCGCACGCTCGCCTGCTCGACGCGCAGATCCTTCATCAGGAGCTGCGCCATCTCCGCCGTCTTTACCTGGAAGAGCGGCACGCCCGGGTAGACGCCGGCGACGCGGCGGATGTCATCGGCCGGCATGTAGTGGTTGCCGATGATGCGCACATCGCGCACGGAAAAGAGCGGCGAGTAGACAGCGACGGCGAGGAGTGCGCCCGAGACGACGAGGAACAGGAATCCCTTGAGGACGCGGCGCGGGCTGCGGCGGCGCACGATATGCGTCTCGCCCGGCAGCGCATCGGATTCGGTAAAGCCGAGATTCTCCTGCTTTTCCTCCGCCATCGTCCCGCCTCCTTTCCGTACCTTCGCTCATTTCTTACTTCTCATACCCTGCCATTTCCAAGATCCTTTCGCATAGCTCAGGGAACTCGACGCCCATAGCGCGTCCCGCATCGGGCACGAGTGAGGTCTCCGTCATGCCGGGCATCGAGTTGATCTCGATCACGTATGGCGTCATATCCTCGCCGAGCATCATGTCGGCACGCGCCACGCCGCGGCAGCCGCAGGCGCGGAAAGCGTCTACGGCGAGCTGCTGCACGCGCTCCGTCACATCTAAAGGGATGCGTGCGGGAATGATGTGCGTCGAAGCGCCCTTCGTGTACTTGCTCGCGTAGTCATAGCGTCCCGAAACGGTCGTGATCTCGATGACGGGAAAGGCCTGCGCTTCTCTCGCGTCGCCCCAGACGGCTACGGTCAGTTCCTTGCCGCGAATGAACGCCTCGACGAGCACTTCCTCGTCGTAGCGGAAGGCGTCCTTGAGCGCCGCCTCAAGCTCCTCCTCCTTCTCGACGATGGCAACGCCGATGCTCGATCCCTGCGACGACGCCTTGATGACGACGGGCAGAGAAAAGGCCTTTCGGATGCGCGAGGGAAGCTCCGCGTCAAACTCAAAGCGATGAAACGTCTCGGAGCGCGGCGTCGAGATGCCGGCGCCGAGGAACACGCGCTTCGACATGACCTTGTCCATCGTGACGGCGGCAGCGAGGACGCCCGAACCCGTATAGGGGATGCCGAGCATGTCGAGCGTGCCCTGCAGCACGCCGTCCTCGCCGTACCTGCCGTGCAGCGCGTTGAAGACGATGGCGCAGCCGCTCTTTCTTATCGCCTCGGCAAAGTGCGGCGGATCGAGTTCCATGCCTTCGACCGCATAGCCCTTCGACTCCAAGGCGCTGACGATAGCGGCGCCCGTGCGGCGCGAGACTTCCGCCTCGCTCGACGGTCCGCCCATGACGACGACGATCTTTCCCTGCTTCATGAAATTACTTCCCCTCCAAAAGGGCGACCAGTTCCTCGCCCGTCTTCCATATATCGCCCGCACCCATCGTGAGGACGATGTCGCCAGTCTGTGCGATGGCGGCGAGGTGCGCGGCAATATCTTCCCGCTGCGGAATATAGACCGCGTCCTGTCCCGTCGTCTGCCGCACGGCGTCGAGGATCGTGCGCCCCGACACGCCCTCGATCGGCGCTTCTCCCGCCGAATAAATATCCGTCAGTACGAGCACGTCCGCCTCGCGAAAAGCGCCGCCGAATTCAGCGGCAAGAAGCTTCGTGCGCGAGTAGCGATGCGGCTGAAAGGCGCAGATGATGCGACGCGGCTTCGTCTGACGCGCCGCGAGGAGCGTCGTCGCGATCTCCGTCGGATGATGCGCGTAGTCGTCGACGACCCATACGTCCTGCACGCGCCCCTTCGTCTGGAAGCGCCGTTTCGCGCCGTGAAAGAGCGCCAGTCCCGCCGCCATCTGCTCGACCGTCAAGCCGATGGACAGCCCCGTGACGACGGTCGCGAGCGCGTCGAGCACATTGTGCCTGCCGGGCAGATTGAGGTACACGCGGCCGAGATCTTTTCCTTTGTGCAGCACGGAGAAATCAACGCCCGCGCCGTGCATCTCGATCTTGCCCGCGCGATAGTCCGCCTCATGGTCGATGGCGTAGGAGATGACCTTGCGACCGAGCGTCTGGGCGATGTCTCGCACGTTCTCGTTGTCAAAGCACAGGACAGCGTGGCCATCGGGCTTGATGTTTTCCAGAAATTCACGGAAAGCCTTGCGAATGTTCGCGAGCGTGCCATAGTGATCGAGATGATCGTCCTCGATGTTCGTGACGACAGCGATGTGCGGCCGGAGCTTTAGGAACGAGCCGTCGCTCTCATCGGCTTCGGAGACGAGATACTCGCCCTTGCCGAGCTTCGCGTTGCCGCCGAGGACATCGACCTCGCCGCCGATGATGATCGTCGGCGAGATGCCCGCATGGTCGAGCGCGACGCCGAGCATCGAGGTCGTCGTCGTCTTGCCGTGCGCTCCCGCCACAGCGATGCCCTTCGCCGCGTTGAGGAGCGCGGCATTGATGTCCGAGCGATGGAAGCGACGCAGACCGAGCCGCGCCGCCTCGACGATCTCGGGATTCGTCTCAGGAATCGCCGTCGAGACGACGATGGCTTCTGCCCCATGCACGTTCTCTGCGCGATGCCCGTGATGGATGCGAGCGCCGAGACCCTTGAGCTGCTCGATCAGCGCGGAAGAGCCGAGATCGGAGCCCGTCACCTCATAGCCCTTTTCCAGCAGAATGTGCGCGAGCGCACTCATGCCCGCACCGCCGATACCGACAAAATGTATCTTATGGATGTCCTTCAGCAACTCTTTCTCCTCCTAATCCTTCGCAATCTCCAGCACGAGATCGGCAATCTCATCCGCCGCCTCGGGGCGGCCGAGCGCACGGCTCTTCTCTGCCATGCGGCGGAGCTTTCCTTCTTCCGACAAAAGTTCGCCGAGCAGAGCCGAAAGCGTCTTGTCCGTGAGATCGCGATCCAAGATCACGCGCGCCGCGCCCGCCCGCTCCAAGGCGCGCGCATTGTACTCCTGATGGTTCTCCGCCGCGAACGGATACGGCACCAAGATCGCAGGCACGCCGCGTGCCGTGAGCTCGGCAAGCCCCGTCGCACCTGCGCGGAAGACGGCGAGATCCGCCATCGCCATCGCCTCGGGCATATTGTAGAGGTAAGGCTCGACCTTGATGTGCGGCGCGGCGGCGAGAGCCACGCCCGCCTCATCCAGACGGCGCATGACGTCCTCATACTCGCCCTTTCCCGTGACGAGAAGGAACTGCACCTCGGGATACTCCCGCGCTGCCTGCAGGACGCCGACCATAGCGCGGTCGATGCTCCTCGCGCCGCGGCTGCCGCCCGAGACGAGCACCGTGCGCTTCGCCGCATCGAAGCCGAACGTTTCGAGCGCCTTTTCACGGCTCGCCGTCATGACCTCGCGGCGAATGGGATTTCCCGTAAAGACCGCCTTCTTTCGCGGGAAGCGGCACAGAGCCTCTTCCGTGCCGACGGCGATCTTCGTCACGAACTTCGACAAGATCTTGTTCGTCACGCCGGGCACGACGTTCTGCTCTTGAATGAGCGTCGGCACATGCGCGAGGCTCGCCGCCATGAGGATCGGCCCGCAGACGTAGCCGCCCGTGCCGATCGCGACGTCGGGGCGGAAGCGGCGCACGATGGCCGCCGCCTCTGCAACGCCGTGCATGGCGCGTCCGAGCCGCACGATGTTCGCGGGCGAGAAACTGCGCTTGAGCCCCTCGATATCGACGGTTTCAAAGGGGATGCCTTCCTTCGGTATGATGTCGGCTTCCAGGCCTTTCTGCGTGCCGACATAGAGAAATTCCGCCGTGCGCTCTTTCTTGGCGAGAGCGCTCACGAGCGTCAGCGCCGGATATATATGGCCGCCCGTGCCGCCGCCCGAAACGATGATCTTCATGCCTGTTCCCCTTTGCCTGCCATTTCTGCGTCTTCCTGCAAACTCCTATGCCAGCTCGCGTGCCAAGCGCTTGAACACCTCGCCGCGCTCCTCGAAGCCGTCGAACATGTCGAAGCTCGCGCACGCGGGCGACAAGAGCACGACGGCAGGCGGCTTCGCCAGACGACGCGCGATGTAGACCGCCGTCTTCATCGAGTACGCGGCGTCGTGAATGTGCACGGCGGGAAAGCCCGCTGCGCGCGCGGCTTCGGCGAAGCGGACGGCGGCGTCGCCGACGAGGATCAGTTCCGTGCAGCGCTCCGAGACGAGATGCATGAAGTCCGTCAGATCCGTCATCTTGTCGTCGCCGCCCGCAATGAGCACGATGCCGTCCGAGAAGGATTCGAGCGCCTTGATCGCCGAATCCGTATTCGTCGCCTTGGAATCGTTGTACCAGGCGACGCCCGCGAGATCGAGAAAATGCTCGATGCGGTGCTCGACGCCCTTGAAGGAGCGCAGCACGCGGCGAATCGCCTCAGCCTCAACGCCCGCGAGGTGCGCCATCGCCGCCGCCGCGAGCGCATTCTCGACGTTGTGCGCCCCCTTGATGCCAAGCTCCGCCGTCGTCACGAGCGCGATCTCCTCGCCGCCCCGGCGCAGGACGAGCTTGTCGCCCAAGAGCAAAGCGCCCTCTTCGAGGGCCTCCCTGCGGCTGAAAAAAAATACGGGGCACGCGGCACGCGCCTGCATCGAGCGCGTCCTCTCGTCGTCGTAGTTCAGGACGAGCCAATCGCCTGTTGCCATTTCGCGGAAAAGCCGTTCCTTCATCGCCTGATAGACTTCCATCGAGCCGTGGCGCTTGATGTGGTCGGGCGTCACGTTGAGGACGGCGGCTACCTTCGGACGGAAGTGCTCCGTCGCCTCCATCTGGTAGCTCGAAATCTCGGCGGCGACCGCGCCGCCCTCGCCCGCCTCCAGCACCGCCTCCGACAGCGGATAGCCGATGTTGCCGCCGACGCGCGTCTTCTCCTTGCCGAACTTCTCGGCGAGCAGCAGCCCCAGGAGCGTCGTCGTCGTCGTCTTGCCGTTCGTCCCCGTCACGGCGAAGATCGGCGACTTGGCAAGCGTCGCCGCCAACTCCACTTCACTCGTGATGCGGATGCCGCGCCGCTTCGCCTCCTCGGCGAGCGGGATGGCGACGGGAACGGCGGGCGAGAGCACGAGAAGATCGCAGCTGTCAAGGAGCGCGGCTTCCTGTGCACCGAAGATCAGCCCGATGCCGAGTTCGCGAAGCTCAGAGACGTCTTCTTTGATCGCCGCCTCGTCCTTCGCATCGGAAAGCGTGACCTTCGCGCCGAGCCTCTTGAGAAGTTTCGCCGCCGCAAAGCCGCTGATCCCGGCGCCGATGACGAGAACCTTCTTTCCTTTGAAATCCGTATCGAGATGCAATATGCTTCCTCCTCGCTTTATCTCTTCCCTGCAGACGAGGGAGGCTTCCCAAGATGTCAAACGTCTGCCTGCGTCAATATGCGAGCCATGCGCCGAGCGCCGCAAAGACGGCGCCGACGAGCCAAAACGTATGGACGACGCGCGTCTCCTGCCAACCCTTTAGCTCGAAGTGGTGATGAATCGGACTCATGAGGAAGACGCGCTTTCCCGTCGTCTTGAAGGAGATGACTTGGATGATGACGGAAAGCGCCTCGGCGACGAAGACGATGCCGATGACGGCGAGCAAAATTTCCGTATGTGTGAGAATGCCGAGCGCGGCGATCGCGCCGCCGAGCGCCAAGGATCCCGTATCGCCCATGAAGACGCGAGCCGGATGATGATTGAAGCGCAAAAAGGCGCACGAAGCGCCCGCAATCGCCGCCGCGAACACGGCAAGCCCCGTCGCGCTGAAGGCGAGCGCGACCGCCATGTAGGCGAGAGCGGCGACCGTGACCGTGCCCGCCGCGAGGCCATCGAGGCCGTCCGTGAGGTTCACGGCGTTGCTCGTGCCAACGAGCACGAAGAGCACGAGCGGGTAGTAGAAGAGTCCGATGTCAAGCTCTGCGTGCACGAGCGGCAGCCAGACCGTCGTCGCAATGCCGAGTTCGTGCTGTGCGAAAAAGACAAGGGCGACGGCGATGACGATCTGCCCCAAGAGCTTCTGTCGCGCCTTGAGGCCGAGATTGCGCTTCTTCACGACCTTGATGTAGTCATCGAGGAAACCGAGCGCGAAGTGTCCGAGCATCACGAAGAGCGCGAGCCATACGCTCGCCGTCAAGGGCGCGGCGGCAAGCGTCGCGAGCGTGATGGCGGCGATGATCATGACGCCGCCCATCGTCGGCGTGCCGCTCTTCGCCTGATGGCTCTTCGGCCCTTCCTCGCGTATGCTCTGCCCGAACTTCAGCTTGTGCAGCTCGGGAATCACGAAGGGGCCGGCCGCGAGCACGAGGACGGCGGCGAGCGCCGCCGCTCCTGCAAGAGAAAGCGCCGTCGTATTCACATCCATCATTTGCCTGCCTCCAGCGCCTTCTTCAACAGGGGGATGATCTCATCCATCTTCATGCCGCGCGAGCCTTTGAAGAGCACGGCGTCGCCCGGCTGCAGGATCTCTTTGAGCCTTGCCGCCGCCGCCTCGTGCGACGCCATGCGCTCGACGAGCGGCACGCCGCCCGCCTTTGCGGCCTCCGCGATGAAGCGGCTCTCCTCGCCGCGCGAGAGGACGGCGGCAAAGCCCAGATGCGCCGCCTCCTCGCCCACGCTCGCGTGGCCGCTCTTCGACGCGCTGCCGAGTTCGAGCATGTCGCCGAGGACGGCGATCTTCCTGCCCGTAAACATCTCGGCGAGCGTCTTCAAGGACGCGCGTGTCGATGCGGGACTCGCATTGTAGGCGTCATTGACGAAGGTGTATGCGCCGCACTTTTCGACAGCAAAGCGCATCTTCTGCGCAGGCGGCACGGCGAGTCCGCGCCGGACATCCGCGAGCGAAAGGCCGAGCACGCGAGCCGCAGCGATGGCGGCGAGCGCATTCGACACATTGTGTCTCCCTGGCATCGGCAGGAAGAGCTCGTGCCGTTCCAGTCGCCCGCACTCCTTTTTCCATTCCAGCATGAATCTCATGCCGCCCTCAGCCTTGCCGACAGCGACGGCACGCACATCGGCATCGCGCGAAAGCCCGAAGGTCACGACGCGCACGCCCGCCTTCGCCTTCTCGCGCATCGCCAGGACGCGCGCATCATCGGCGTTCAGTATGACCGTGCCGCCCGGCTCCATGGCTTCGACAAGCTCCGCCTTCGCCCTCGCGATGTTCTCGATCGAGCCGAGAAGCTCCATGTGCACCTCGCCGACGTTCGTCACGATGGCGACGGTCGGCGCGGCGAGCGGCGCGAGCGCGGCGATCTGCCCGAGCCCCCTCATGCCGATCTCGACGACAGCCGCCTCGTGCGCGGCGCGAAGGCCAAGGAGCGTCAGCGGCAAGCCGATCTCGTTGTTGTAGTTCGCCGCCGTCTTCTGCACAAGAAGGCGTGCGCCAAGCACGGCAGCCGTCAAATCTTTGGTCGTCGTCTTGCCGTTCGAGCCCGTGATGGCGACGACGGGGATGGAAAACTTCCTGCGCCACGCAGCGGCGATCTGCTGATAGGCGAGCAGGGTATCCTTCACCTTGAGCACGACGCCCGTCTCCGGCAGCTTCGCCTCGGGCGTATCAGCCGCTACGAGCACGCCCGCCGCGCCCTTTTCGACCGCCTGCGCCGCGAAGTCCGCGCCGTCAAAGCGCTCGCCTTGAAGCGCGACGAAGAGCGATCCCGCTGCAATCTTTCGCGTATCCGTCACGATGTCGGAAAAAACGATGTCCGCCGCCGTGCGCACGGCTTCGGCCTTTGCCGCACGCTCGACGTCGGCGAGCGAAAAGCGCATCGCATAGCTTTTTTCCCGCGCGGCGACAGCCTCGCGTGCGACTTCCTTGTCGTCGAAGTGGATTGTCTTGTCCTTCAAGATCTGGTAATTCTCGTGCCCCTTGCCCGCGATGATGACGATGTCGTCCTTTTCGGCGAGCGCCACGGCACGCATGATCGCCGTGCGGCGATCGGCGATTTTTTCATGGCGCTTATCGCCGATCTTCTCGAGCACGCCGACCTCGACCTCATCGAGGATGCGCGCGGGATCTTCCGTGCGCGGATTGTCCGAGGTCACGAGCACGACATCGGAAAGCGCCGCCGCGATGCGCCCCATGATCGGCCGCTTCGTGCGGTCGCGGTCGCCGCCGCAGCCGAACACCGTGAGGATGCGTCCTGCCGCAATCTCCCGCGCCGTCTTGAGGATGTTCTCCAAGCCGTCGGGCGTATGCGCATAGTCGACGATGATGGAGAACGCCTGCCCCGCATCGACGAGCTCAAAGCGCCCGGGCACGCTCTTGAAAGCTTCGAGCGCCCTCTTGATCGCCTCGGGCGCGATCCTTTCCGCGAGCGCCGCGCCGACGGCGCTCATGACGTTGTAGACGTTGAAGATTCCCGTGACGCCGAGCGAAAGTTCCATCCTGCCGAAAGCGCCTGCAAGCGTCAGCTCCATGCCCCGCGCATGGACGCGGATGTTCTCGGCGCGAAGGGCGGCTTCCTTCTTCACGGCATACGTGAGATGCGCACACTTCGCATGGGCGAGCATCGTTTCGCCCGCCGCATCGTCATCATTGACGACGGCCGTCTTGCCCGTCTTCGCGCCCTTTCGGCTCACAAGGTCGAAAAGGCGCGCTTTCGCGCGCTTGTAGTTTTCGAGCGTCTTATGGTAGTCGAGATGATCCTGCGTGAGGTTCGTGAATACCGCCGTATCGAACTCGATGCCCGCCACGCGGTTCTGATCGAGCGCGTGCGAAGACACCTCCATGACGACGAAATCCATGCCGCGCCGCGCCATATAGGCGAGCGTTCGCTCCAGGACGACGACGTCGGGCGTCGTATTGTGAATCGGCAGAGCCTCATCCTCGACGAGGATCTGAATCGTGCCGATGAGTCCGACCTTGTACCCCGCCTCGCGCAGGATGGCACGCGTCATGTAGCTCGTCGTCGTCTTGCCGTTCGTTCCCGTGATGCCGATGATGCGCATCTTTCGCGACGGGTAGTCATGGAAAAACGGCACGATGACCTCAAGCGCCGCCGCAAGATTCGGCACGCGAAGAACTGCCGCCGCACCCTCGGGAATCTCGATCCCGCGCTCCGTCAAAATCGCGCGCGCGCCCTTCTCGACCGCCTGCGCGATGAAGGAATGGCCGTCGACATGCAGCCCTTCGATGGCGACGAAGAGCGTCCCCTCCGTCACCTCGCGCGAATCGTGCACGATGTCCGCGATCTTCGCAGCTGCATCTCCCTTGATTTCAGCGCCCTCGACGAGCGCCGCCAACTCGGCAAGCGTCTTCATTGCCATCCCTCCATGAAATTTATCGGACCGATTCCTTCGCACCTGTCGCAAAGTAGACCGTCTTCGGCGTGCTCATGCCGAGCTTTTCCGTCGCGATGCGGCGCACGCGCTCGGGCGATTTCATCTGTGCGATCTCAATCTTCAGATGCTCATTTTCCTTTTCGAGCGTTTCCGCCTGCTGCTGTATCTTCACGAGATCGTAGCCGCGGCTCGCCGTGATGCCGCTTCGGATCGTCACCGCCATCGCCATGATAGAGACCAGCGCGAGCAGCAAGAAGCAGCGGGAGCGCAGATGCGTGTTGAGCGTCGGCCGTCTCTTAGGCGGCGGCGCGGGCTTCTCGATCCGCTGCGGCTGCGGCTGCAACTCCTCTTCAAAATACTCATATTCCCTTTGTCTTGCGAGCATCTGTGATCCCTCCTTGACGATAAACTATGCGCAAAAAATATCGTGCGCCCTTTCCTTATATCTTCTCCGCCACGCGCAATTTCGCGCTCTTGGCGCGTGGATTCTCTGCAAATTCTGCGGCGCTCGGCTTCTGCGCCTTGCCCAAGAGCCGGACCTCCGGCTCGTGACCGCAAACGCAGACGGGAAGCCCGGGCGGGCAGATACAGCCGCGTGCGAGTTCCTTCAATGCCTGCTTGACGATGCGGTCTTCGAGCGAGTGAAACGTGAGGACGGCGATCCTGCCGCCGGGCGCGAGCGCGTGCACCGCATTCTCGACGCTCGCCTGCAGGATGCCGAGTTCGTCGTTCACCTCGATGCGGATCGCCTGGAAGATGCGCTTCGCCGGATGGCCGCCCGCCGCGCGGCGCACGCCCTTGGGCACGGCGCGGCAGACGATGTCAACGAGTTCGCCCGTCGTCTCGATAGGCTTTTCCTGCCGCGCCGCTGCGATGAATGCGGCGATGCGCTTCGCCCAGCGCTCCTCGCCATAGTCGCGGAAGATGCGCCAAAGCTCCGCCTCGTCATATTCGTTGACGACCTCGTGCGCCGACAGGAGCCGCGACGTGTCCATGCGCATATCGAGCGGCGCGTCCTGTATGTAGGAAAAGCCGCGCTCTGCCGTATCGATCTGATGCGACGACACGCCGAGGTCGAAGAGCACGCCGTCAACAGAAGCGACACCGAGACTTTGCAGAAGCGAGGTAAGCGCACGGAAATTCGAGCGCACGACATCGACGCGGCACGAAACGTCGGCAAGCCGCTCTTTCGCCGCCCGGATCGCCGCCTCGTCCTGATCGAGCCCGATGAGCCGTCCTGCGGGCGAGAGCCTGTCAGCGATGCGCCGCGCATGACCCGCGCCGCCCAGCGTACAGTCGACATAAGTGCCCGCAGGCTTCACGGCGAGCGCCGCCAGAGTCTCCTCCGGCATCACGCTCGTATGGTGAAACTCCATGCACTCACCTCAAATCCCGAGATCCGTCAGCGTCTCCGCGATCTTCGTGACCATCGGATTCACCTCGGCGTTGTAAGCATCCCAAGCCGTGCGGCTCCAGATCTCGGCGCGCGTCATGACGCCGTTCAGAACGACATCCTTCTTGAGGCTCGCATAGGCGCGCAGGTTCGCAGGCACGAGGAAGCGTCCCTGCCTGTCCAATTCCAGCTTGCGTGCGCCCGCAAAGAAGAAGCGTGCAAAGGCGCGAGCCTCAGGTTTCGACATCGGCAGCGCCTTGAGCTTCGCCGACAGCCGCTCCCATTCCTCCTCGCCGTAGAGAAAGAGGCAGTTATCAAGCCCCTTCGTGATGACAAACGAGCCGCCAAGTTCCGGGCGAAAATCCACAGGCAGGATCACGCGCCCCTTCGCGTCAATCGTATGCGTGTATTCGCCCATCAACATCTCGCTTGCCACCTCCTTCACCAGTGCTCTCTATATTAAACCACATTTCCCCACTTTTCGCCACTTCATTGTCTAGTTTTAATTCTTTCTTTCCCGTCTTTTTCCTGCCTCTTGTTTTCATTTTTTTCATCATGCGCCCATTTGCCGCAAAAAATAAAGAGAAAGCACCCCCTTTACCAAAGGCAAGGGACTGCTTTCCCACAAACATATTTTCTTTTTAGGCAAGAAGAAGCCGCTCTTTTCCCTACCGCTTCTGCCAGCCGAAATTCTCGAAAATCGGCAAGTAGCGCAGACGCTTCTGAAACGACCCTTCCGTGTTTTCCGTATGGAAGATCGGCACGCGGTCGATCGCGTAGAGATTGCTCGCGCGATCCGCGTTGCCATAGCGCACGGTGAACGCCATCTTGTAGCCCGCTTCCTTCACGAGATTCGCGATGTGCAGGTTGTATGCGCCCCCCGGATAGGCGAAGCATGTGACCGTCTTGCCGAGCTTCTCCTCGATCATGCGCTTTGAGGCGGAAAGCTCCTCCTTGACCTCGTCATCCGTAAGGCTCGTCAACGCGCGGTGCGTCATCGTGTGCCCCTCGATGGAAAAGCCGCTCTGCTCCATCTCGCGCAGCTGCTCCCACGTCAGATAGCCCTTCTTCTTGCCCACCATCTCCGTGACGACGAGGATCGTCGCCTTGAAGCCGTACTTCTTGAGAATCGGGTACGCCTTTTCATAATTGTCCACATAGCCGTCGTCAAACGTGATCATCACAGGCTTTTCCGGCAGCTTCCCCGCACCTGTCAATGCGCCGTAAAGCTCTTCCGGCGTGATGGACTGAAAGCCGTTTCTCTGGAGCCATGCCATTTGCCTATCGAAATCCTTTGGCGCGACGGCAAGCGAATGATTCATATCGTTGACCATGTGGTAGTTCAAAATGCGCACCTTCGCACCCTGCTCGACTTCCTGCGAAATGCGTGCATCAATGTTCCCCGTACCCGCCGCCAGAAACAGCGCAAAGAACAGCACGAAAAGCGGCAGAAATTTTTTCATGAAACCCCAAGAGGTCAAGCCAAAGGCACAGACCGATTGGCTAGGTTTCTGTAAGGACGGCGCACAATGTCCACAAGGCGGACGTTTGTGCGTGTAGTTTGTCATCTCTTTCCTCCCTTAGTCGCGAATCGCATTGGCAATCGTCGCCGCCTTGACGGCAGCCGCCTTTATAGCATCAGCATCCGCCCCCGTGACGTTGACATTCTTCGTGACCTTCGCCTCGTAGCTCTCACCACGCACGATGTCCGCGAGGTCGATTCCCGTTGCCGCCTTGACCGTCTGAAACGTCTTCGCCATGACGAGCGGCACATTGTCTGCCATCGGCTCGACCGCAGAGGCGCTGCTGCCGCCGATGATGGATACATTGCCGATGCGCTCAAGCGGCTTTGCCACTTCCGAAGCGATCTGTGGCAGAATCTCAACGATCATCTGCGCCATAGCCGCCTTGCCGTATTTCTTCAGTGCTTCCGCCTTGCGATCCATCGCAGCGGCTTCCGCCTCGCCTTTCGCCTGGATTGCGGCAGCTTCAGCCTCGCCCTGCGCCTTGATTCCTGCCGCTTCCTGCTCTGCCGCATAGCGCGAGGCCTCCGCCTCAGCCTTCTTTGCCTCCGCCTTGCGCTGCGTTTCGTAGAGCGCGGCTTCCGCTTCACGCTGACGCTTGGCAAGATCGGCAGCCGCCTTCTGCTCGACGGCATACTTTTCTGCGTCCGCCTGCTTCTGAATCTGCGCCGCAAGCTCCTGCTCACGCACGGACACCTGCTGCTTCTTCAGCTCCTGCTCACGCTCCGCCTTCGCGATCTGCGCGTTGACCGTAGCGGCCTGAACGGATTTCTGCTGCTCCTGCGCCTGAATTTCGTAGGCTGCATCCGCCTCCGCGCGCTTGATATCAGACGCCCGCTTAAGCTCCGCCTGCCGGATGGCAAGATCGGTCTGCCTCTGGGCAATCTCAAGATCCGCCTCTACCTGCGCATCGTTCGCTTCCTTCTGCGCCTGCGCCTTGGCCACAGCGACATCGCGCTCCGCCTCAGCGCGCGAAATAGCCGCCATCTTCTTGATGCGCGCCGTATTATCCGCACCGAGGTCGACGATCAGACCGTTATTGTCCGTGACATTTTGAATGTTGCAGGAGATGATCTCTATGCCGAGCTTCTTCATATCCTGCGCCGCTTTATTGACCACCTGGTCGGAGAAACTGTCGCGATCCGTATTGATGGCTTCGAGCGTCAGCGTACCGATGATTTCCCGCATATTGCCCTCAAGCGAATCCTGCAAATCCTTCGCGATCTGCTCTCCTGAGAAATTCAGGAAATTGCGCGCCGCGAGCTGCACGCTTTCCTCATCGCGTCCGACCATGACCTTGGCTACAGCATCGACATTCACATTGATATAATCGTTCGTCGGCACAGGTGTTTCCGTCTTGATATCCACAGAAATCTGTCCGAGGAAAAGAGAATCCATGCGCTCAAAAAAAGGAATGCGTGCGCCGCCCTGCCCGATGAGGATACGCGGACGCTTCTTGATGCCGGAAATAATGAGTGCCGTCGACGGCGAAGCCTTCACATAGCCGCCCACTAAAATCGCCAAGAGCACGACGACCAGCACAACGGTGCCAACAATTCCTCCGATAAATAAGATTCCCATAAATCTCGCGGCGCATCGCAAAAGCCAAGCGCCGCTTCCACCCCCTTTGCAGATATCTCCCTCTCGTCTATGCCTCACTCACGCCCAACTCGCGCAGCAGGGCATACTCGTTTTCTCCTTTTCTTGGATTATACGTCGTATAACATATTTCGTCAAATTCCGTGAGGTGGCAGTGTCAAACCGATTCCCCCTCACTCGTTGCATTTTTCGTCCGTATTTGATAGAATGTATAATCGCAAATAAAGGGGGATTGGCCATGTTTATTCTAAGATACAGTGCATACATACTCATTTCTGCCCTGCTGCTCTTCGCAGGCGGCGATACAGCTCTGGCAAAAGCAATCGAGCATGCCGAAACGAATGAGCAAAAAACTCATCCGATGATTGTCAAAATGCCGAAGGATTTATCCACGCTTTCCGAGGGCGAGACCATCACACCGGAATCGATGCTCGAAATCGAACCCGTCGTCCTGCGCGCCCACGGTGAGCAGCTTGTCATGGAGCTGCCGCCCCTCGGTGAGCCATTCGCTGCCTATGAACTCGCTACTGGAGTCACTACATTCATCAATGCACATTTCTTGAATATGGGTTCTCCCTTGCCAATGTCCGCCCTCATCCTTCGCATTCCTTCCCGCGCGGATACCCAGATTCCTGCCGAACAAGACCTTAAGAATACAATCGACGATTTTATCGGCTCGTATCAGGAAAACTCCCGTGTAACGAATCTGAAGATCCTCAGCAATGAGTCGACGGTACAGGACGCGCATCCCGCTCGGCATCTTACTATGCGTGCGGATCTCGAAGGGGCAGACACCATTCTCGACGTGCTGGTTCTCGCCTCAGAAACAGGAACCTGGCTCATTCACCTAAACTACGACCCAAATGATAAAAACATCGTCAACCACGCGCATTTCCTGTTTTCCTCCATCAGCCTCAACGAAGATTCCGAAAAAACATCGCCATAAAGCGGCAACAAATTTCGTCTTTATCTGTTATGATTCAAAAGGAATCACTGATAAAGGCAGCTTCATGAAAAAAGACAGCGAAAGCTGTCTTTTTTTCATACGCAGAGCCTTATATCCTCCCCACTCAAACTGTGGAATCTCCATCATCACCATCGTTTCCCTGCCGCCCATACCTGATTCGTCAAGCCCCTCACCGCATCCATGCCGACATCATGCAGCAGCCTGCCGCGCCGGCTTCAATGCAGGCGTCGAGCCGCTTCCTGCCGACGCCGCCGAGCGCGAATATGGGGAGCGGCGACGCCTTGCAGGCGGCGGCGAGGGCGGCTGTGCCGAGGGGAGCAGCGCCGGGCTTGCAGGCGGTGGCGAAGATGGGACTGAGCGTTGCATACGCCGCGCCGAGAGCGGCGGCTTCGGCGATTTCGGCAGCGGAATGCGCCGATGCGCCGACGAGCTGCACGGCGCCCGCTTGCAGTACTGAATGCCGCCCGCTCCGTGTACTCGCCGCACGCCATTCACGCAGGACATCCAGCGGCAGGTGGATGCCGTCCGCGCCCAGTTCCGACATCATACCGAGCGCAATCCGACCATGCGCGAGACACTTCTTCCCATGCCTTTGCGCAATGCGGGAAACTTCAGCCAAAAGCGTCCGATACGCCTCAGACGTCAAGTCCTTTTCGCGCACGATGATCCAGTCCAACATCTCCATCGCGACGACGCGCTCGATCTGCGCGAGGAAATCGCCCCGTACGAGATGGCGATTCGTGATGCAGGCGATGATTTTTCCTCTATACATAGACGTAATCGTTCAGCACAGGCTGCAGTCCGCCGCGCGAAAGCCCCGCATACATCTCGGCAAGCGAGCGCGCGTCGGCGATTTCAAACTGTTCGTCGCCCGCCGCCAACGCTTTTTTCCCCTCGTACTTCTCCTCGTGGTCGCCGATGCCCGTAGAGACACCCGCCGATACCTTCGTCGCCGCGATCTTCACGATGCCGTCGCGAAAGCTCGCCGACTCGCGCGAGGAGACCGTGACGCCGACATAGGGCAGAAAGATGCGGTAGGCGCATAGCACTTGGCAAAGCTCCTTCTCATGCACGTCGTGCGCATGGATATTCGCGTTGTTGACGATGGGACGCAGCCTAGGACAGGAGAGCGCGTATTCGACATGCGGGTATTTGCGCTGCAGGAAGTAGACGTGCAGCGCCGTCGCCAAGGCATCGCGCCGAAAATCGGAAAGCCCCAAGAGCGCGGAAAATCCAACGCCTCTCATGCCGCCCAAAATAGCACGCTCCTGTGCTTCAAAGCGATAGGGGAACACACGCTTCCTGCCAGCGAGATGAAGTTCCTCGTAACGCGCGGTGTCATACGTCTCCTGAAACACCGTCACATAGTCCGCGCCGCACTCATGCAGATAGCGATAGTCCGCCGTATTCACCGGATAGATTTCAAGACCGACGCTTCGAAAATACTGCCGCGCCAAGCGACATGCCGCACCGATATAGGAGATGTCGCTTTTGACGGGACTTTCACCGGTCAAGATCAGGATCTCCTCGATGCCTGACGCTGCGATGATCTCCATTTCGCGTGCGATTTCCACCATCTCAAGTCTGCGCCGCACGATGTCATTATAGCGATTAAATCCACAATAGACGCAGTAGTTGTCACAATAGTTTGCGATATAAAGCGGTGTAAAGACATAGACTGTATTGCCGAAATGCCGCCCTGTTTCCCGCTGCGCACGTTTAGCCATGCGCTCCAAAAACGGCGCGGCGGCAGGCGACAAAAGCGCCGCAAGATCCTCGACGCCGCACGTTTCGTGCGCGAGCGCACGCTCCACGTCGGCGGCACAATAGGCGGCAGGGTCGTAATCTTTCATTGCAGTCAAGACCTTTTCACGCACATCGGAGTCGATCTGTTCCATATCGGGCGCGTATTCCATAACATCCGTGCGGCTCGCCGGATCGTTTTCGAGCCGATGCTTCTTTTCGAGCGCCGCACCTCGCAGACATGCTGAATCTACGAAGTACTCTGCATCTTCTCCCATCTCATCACCCCTCAATCGTGCAGAAAGCCCGTCAGCGGATCGGAAGCAGACGCGCCGCGCTCCAAGACGCGGCCAAGCCCCGCAAGGTAAGCCGCGCGTCCCGCTTCGATCGCCGACTTGAACGCTGCCGCCATCCGCGTCACATCGCCTGCCGTCGCGATCGCCGTATTCGCCATGACAGCAGCGGCGCCAAGCTCCATCGCCTCGCACGCTTCCGACGGCCTGCCGATGCCCGCATCGACGATGATCGGCACATCGATCTCCTCGACAAGAATCTTGATGAACGCCCTCGCCTGCAGTCCCTGATTCGAGCCGATGGGAGCGGCGAGCGGCATGACCGCCGCCGCCCCGGCATCCTGCAAGGCGCGCGCCGCATAGAGATCGGGGAACATGTACGGAAGGACGGTGAAACCTTCGGCGGCGAGCAGCTTCGTCGCGCGGATCGTCTCCCCGTTATCCGGCAGCAGGTACTTCGTGTCGCGCATGATCTCCACCTTGACGAAGTCGCCGCAGCCAAGCTCGCGCGCCATGCGCGCGATGCGCACCGCCTCCTCCGCCGAGCGTGCGCCCGACGTGTTCGGCAGGAGCGTCACATGCGCGGGGATGTAGTCGAGGATGCTCTCGCCTTCGCGCGTATTCGTGCGCCGCACGGCGAGCGTCACCATCTCCGCACCCGCATTCTCCACGGCGGCGCGGATGAGTTCGAGTGAATACTTACCCGATCCCAAAATAAAACGTGAACGGAACGATTTCCCACCCAGATTCAGAAGATCGTCCTCCTGCTTCCTTTCCATCATGCTCCCCCTCCAACTCTCCCCTGCGGGAGAAACTCTGTCAACATCGACTGCACATGCCGCAAGAATGCAGCAAACCACACCTTGCCGTCAGCCGCCGCCGACGAAGCTCACGATCTCCACGACATCGCCCGCCGCAAGCCGCACCGATGCATACGTCGCCCGCGGCACAATCTCGCCGTTTCTCTCGACGGCGATGCGTGCAGGCGTATAGCCGACTTCCTGCAGATAGTCCAAGAGCATCCTGCCGTCCGCCGCAGCGTCCTCGCCGTTGACCTTCACCATCTTCATCCCTCCCAAAAAGAAAACCGCACACGCCAAAGTGGTGTATGCGGTCAAAATCGCCCTCTATTCCCTACGTTGGCATGATCCAAATCAGGTTTCGGGTCGGAGCGAAAAGCCCCCTCTCAGCCCATTCGTGGACTCCCCTTGCAATATTCATTATAGCGCGGCGGCGGGAAAATGCAAGGAAAATTATCCACAAAAGGATCTGTTGCAAGCATGTAAGGCATCTCCTTTTCGAATCTGATAGATATGCTACGTTCTTCGTGCGGTACACAGGCTGTTATAAACTACACGCACAATATAGCTACACTGTATCTCTTCTCAAATTTATGATATACTAACATCATAGAATTGATAAATTCAACGATTCCTATAGATTTGTTCCATATTTTTATCTCAAAAAAGGAGGTTGAAAACATGCCTTCGACCATGATACGAGTCCGCATGGATTCAGCGTTAAAAGCCCAGACGGATGCCGCACTCGCCAGTATGGGACTCAACATGTCCGTCGCGGTCAACGCGATGGCGCGTCAGATCCTGCGCCAAGGAAGGCTTCCTTTTGAGCTTTATGCAACAAATCCCGAAACGATGGCCGCTCTGCGGGAAGCCGAAGAGATACGCAGAAATCCCGAGGATTTCAAGTCCTATGCTTCAGCACATGAAATGATGGAGGATATTCTTTGAAATACAAGATTATTCCCACAGCACGTTTCCGCAAAGATGTAAAAACCGCCGCCAAACGCGGGCTGCCTCTTTGCCGTCTGGAAGAAATCGTCGACCAGCTTGCCTCCGGAGTGCCATTGCCCGAAAGGAATCGCGACCATGCACTTACAGGTACATTCGCGGGCTATCGAGAATGTCATATCTTACCAGATTGGTTGCTAGTCTATCGTATTGACAACGAAATTCTCACTTTGCTCCTTCATCGAACAGGTACACACAGCGATTTGTTTTGATGCTCTTTATCTTTGCGGAAAAGCAAGACGCAATGCAACCGCTCTTTTTCGCATTCTATAGATGCACCGCATTCCACGCAACATGACAGCAACTATTCTCAAGAATCGTAATTATACTCTGGCTATCCGCTAGGAAACATGCTATAATCTATCTAGTAGTAAGGTGATTCTCGTATGCGGCTCTGCCGTGTACTCGACCTTACATGGAACCAATCAAACGGTCGGCATATCGCTGACTTCTTGGACGTTTCCCTGTAAATGAAGGAGGTTTTTGTGTGACCATAACGAAAGATATGGGCATCGGAGAGGTTGTCCAGAAATACCCTGCCACGGTTCCCGTATTCATGAGCGCCGGCATGGGATGCATCGGCTGCGCCGCCTCGCACTTTGAGAACATCGAGCAGGGTGCGCTCGCGCACGGCATCGACATCGACGCTCTGATGAAGGGGCTGAACGAGGCTGTCGCTGCGAATTGATTCGCAAAAAAAGGGACTGAGCACAAGTCTTTGACTTATGCTGCAGTCCTTCTTTTTTCTCTATGGATCTTACGATGCAAAGACAAAGAAGAGATGCGTCGGGGCGGCGGCGCCGGATGTATCCGCGCTTCCTTTAGGAAAGGGGTTTTCTCATGCAGCTGATGAAGCGATTCAAAAAGAAGAAAAAGGTAATGGCAGTGCTTACCATCAACGAAGTGATCGATGCGTCGCCGGAGCGCTACGGCAAGAAAGGCGGCACGCTCGGGATGCTCGACTTCCTCTATAACTATCTCGACGAGGGCGAGCGCATCGACGGACTGCTCCTGCGCATGAACACGCCGGGCGGCACAGCGGGCGCTTCCGAAGAGCTGGCGCAGCTCCTCGCACGGCTCAAGGATGAGCGCAAGATCCCCGTCGTCGCAACGATCGCTGACATTTGCTGCTCAGGCGGCTACATGATCGCGTGCGTCGCCGATGCAATTTACTCCAACAAGGGCAGCATGACGGGATCCATCGGCTGCATTATGCAAATCCCAAACATCGAGGGTCTTTCGGAGAAAATCGGCGTGACGTATGTGACGATCAAATCGGGGCGCATGAAAGACATCGGCAATCCCACGCGCAAGATGACGGACGAGGAGCGCACCTATTTGGAGAGCTTTGCGAAGGAAACGCACGATGCTTTCATCGCACATGTGACGAAACACCGTCCGCAGATAAAGAACACGGAAGAGATGTTCGACGGGCGTCCTGTCGGCGCCGTGCTCGCGAAGGAAAACGATTTGATCGACGCGTTCGGCGGCTATTACGATGCTTACGAGGATCTGCTGCACCGCATGGGCGAAGACGACGACAAAAACATCGAGGTGCATGAGTTCAAACGCAAGAAGAGCTTCGTGCAGAAGCTCATGGGTACCATAGCGCCGTTCTCCACGGAAAACATCTGGCAGGGTCTGACTGAAACGCGTCTCTTGGCAAAATGAGGCATGGGCATTCGCCCGCACGACTGCCGTGCGCTGCCAAATCGAACAAACGGCTATGACGAGCAAAAGAAAAAGGGCTGTTCTCGGAAACAAAAATTCGTTTCCGAGAGCAGCCCTTTCTTTTCCTTCATTTCTCAGTTGTCCGCCCAGATGGTTTTCATCGTATCGCCGAAGGTTTCATCCAAATGCTGCAGGATGACATCGAGGATCGTGCGCACGATGTCCGGCTCGAAGGCTTCGTCAGAGGCGGGCAGGCAGGCGTCGAGGACGAGACTGCCGTCTTCCACCGTGTAGTACTTGAATACCTTGTAACGACTGTTCATCTCGTTGATGTATGCCGCGAGATCGCTCTCGTTCTTCTCGTTGACGACCTTGCTGCCGACGATAACACGCACAAGACCATAGATCGAGGCGTCGAGGATGACGATGACAGGCAGGAACTGCCCCTTGATCTCCATCGAGGAACGGTAGAGCACCGTGCCGTATTCATCGCCGACTTCCTGCTTCTGGAATGCCTGGATGTCCAGCTCCTTGAGCATCGCATCGAATTTCACGGCCTTTTCGGACTTGACAGCTTCTGCCGCCGCTTTCTTCGTTTCTTTCGCTTCGATCTTCTCTTCTTTTTCTGCCATGTGAACTCTCCTTTACTTTGCGGAAAGGCTGGTCCCATTCCTGTTCGGAATGACTGCTCCAGCATTTTCCAATCTTTTTATGGGAAATCTCTTTCCCTGTCTCCTAAACATCGCCCGACGACGCTCCTTCGAGGAAGCGCCGCGCAAGGATGATAGCAACAAAATCATCGACAGGCTCAGGCGGCACGAGCATGGTGACGGGCAAAAGCCTTCGCCAGCCGCGCGGCGGATGCGCCTGCCAATACACCCGCTTCGCCATGTCCGTCGTGCGGTATTCATCGACGAGCAACACGTTGAGAAGCGGTACGGCTTCTTCGATGCGCTTCTTTGCTTCTTTGCTCGTCGTGCCATTGCCGAGCACAAGGGTAGTAAACGCATACTCAAAGTATTTATCGGTAATTTCACGCTCAAGGTTAAGCGTTTCGATCACTTTTTGGAAAAGCGCCGCGCCTTCGCCGTCCACAACGGCAAAGCCGCATTTTTCACGACCGGGGTCGAGGGCAGCCAGCGTTTTTAGAGCCATCATTCCTGCTCCTGCTCCTGTTCGAGCTTGATGTTGAGGCGCAGCGGACCCAGCGCATCGGTATCGTCGCGCGCGTACGCGGAGAAGAGAATCATGCCGTAGAGCGGCTCGACCGTCTGCACGATGTCATAGAGCTGCTCGCCGTCGATAACGCCGACGGTGCCGCGAATCGGGTCGGGCAGGATGCCGTGCGCCGAGGCGGCGGCGTTGACGCGCTTCAAGAAGTCCATGACCAAGGATTCTGACGCCTGCTCGTCGCCCATGCCCGTCAAACGGTACGACTGCGCGAGGATGAATTCGCCCTGGCGGTAGACGATGCTGTTTGGATGCAGGTCAAGAGCAGCGCGTATGGCTTCGCCGCGCACGAGGTTGCCCGCCGCGACGACGCGCACGACCATGTCGCCGGAACTCTTGGCGATGCGTGTGACGGCGTCGTCGACCTCGGGCGAGTAGACCCAGATCTCGCCGTCGGGCAGATCCTTGCCCAAGCGCGCTGATACGTTGCGGCTCGCGAGCTGTGCAAGCGATGTGACGTCGGCGCGTACTTCATCTTCGGGGCGGCCGCCTTTGATGACGCCCGCCGCGATGACTTCGCCCGCACGATAGACGATGTCGCCCTCGCGGATGATTTCAAGCCCGCGCCTAAGATCGTATGTGTGTTTTTCGAGCGCCTTTTTGTCGCCGATGAGCTGTGTGTTGTCCGCCGCAAGCGTCTCGTTCGCCGCAACGAGCGCATCGTTTTCTGCGGCAAGCGATTGGTTCAGATCGTCGAGCGCAGCATTTTCACGCGCGAGCGCATCGTTTTTCGCTGAGAGTACACGATTGCCTGCCGAGAGACGTTCGGCTTCTTCTGCGAGCGACTGGACGCTGCCTTTCAGCTCGGCGAGCGCCATGTCGGCTTTCCCCTGTTCCTCGCGCGCCGCCGTCAGTTCCTCAGACGCACGCGCGAGCTTGTTTTTCGTTTCCTGCATGGAGCGGTTGAGCTGCTCCATGCCGAAGAGCGCTGTGCGCACGTTCTCAGATGCAGCGGCGAGTATGCCAAACGTCAGCGTCGTGATCATGATTCCTGTGACGATCGTGACGATCGTCGATGTGTGACGCGGCCGCAGACCGAAGATCGACAGCCGCTTCTTGCCGACCTTTGTACCCACGCGGTCGCCGATGACGGCGACGACGCCGCCCGTGATAATGAGCACGAGGATCAAGACGATACCGTACATCGAGATATGCTCCTTTCCTTCTATTTTCTAAAGACCTAGCGCGACGCGCGACGCATGAGCCAGCCGCCTGCAAGCAGTCCGACGACGTTCGGCAGCCAGACGGCATACGCGGGATTCAAGGCGCCGGACTGCGCGATCGCCCCCGCCATCGTCATGAGAACGTAATAGATGAAGAAAATCAAGAGACTGAGTCCCACGCCGCGCGAGGAGCTGCTGCGGTTCGGCTGCATGCCGAGCGGCACGCCGATCAATGCGAACACAAGGCTCGCCATCGGAATCGTGATGCGCTGGTAAAGCTCCGTTTCGAGCTTCTTCGTGTCAACGAACTGCGCGCGCATGATCTCGATCTGCTGGCGCAGCTCCTTCATCGTCAGCTGTTCGGGCGTTTTCTGCTCGCGCACGATGCGCCCCGGACCTGCGCTGATCGACAGAATCTGCTTATCGAAGCGCATCGTATGCTCCGACTTGCCGCCTGCGATCTCGTAGATCACGCCTTGATACATCGTCCACTGCGTTCCTTCCCACTTGGCGTAAGCGGCGTCTTCGACGTAATTCGTTTCACCGTTCTCAAACGATTGCAGCGTCACGCCTTCGAGCGTTTCTGATGCGGCATCGTAGCGACGTGCGTACATGAGCCGCTGCAGGCTGCCGTCGGAAATTTCCTTGATGATGATGTGCTCCTGCGACTTGGGCGCGGCGTTGTTTTGAATCTCGTAGGTGATGACGTCCTGATACGCATTATTGGCACGCGGCACCACATGCTCCGTGAAAAGGATGGAAAAAATACTGACGATGACGCCGAGCGCGATGACGGGCGCAGCGATGCGCTGGAAGCCGACGCCGCACGATTTCATCGCTGTGATCTCGCTCGCGCTCGACATTCTGCCGACGGTCAAAAGCGCCGCCAAGAGCATCGACATCGGAAAGGTATAGATGGCGATGGCAGGCAGGCTGAAAATGAACATCTTGACAATCGAGCCGAAGGATGCGCCGTACTCCGTGATGTACTGTGCGATGCGAAAGAGAGTTCCTGAGCCGACGAACACGGCAGAACTTGCGCATATACCGAAAATAAAGGCGACGCAGACTTCGCGAAAGATGTATTTGTCCAAAAGTCGAATTTGCATAGAGACGCTCCTATAACGTGAACTTGTCGCCAAGATAGAACTTGCGTGCAAGCTCGCTCGCCGCGATGGTCGCGCTGTCCCCTTCGATGAGGATCTTGCCGTCGTTCAGGATGTAAGCGCGGTCGACGATATGCAGCGTTTCGCGCACGTTGTGGTCGGTGATCAAGATGCCGATGCCGCGCTCTCGAAGGTATGAGATGATTTCTTGTATATCGGCGACGGCGATCGGGTCAACGCCTGCGAAAGGCTCGTCGAGCAGGATGAACTGCGGCTCGATGGCAAGGCAGCGGGCGATCTCGACGCGGCGGCGCTCACCGCCCGAAAGCTCCGTGCCAAGGCGGTCGCGTACGTGGCTGACGTGAAACTCCGCGAGGAGCTGCTCCATCTTCTGCTCTTGCTCCGCCGCCGAAAGTTTCGTCATCTCAAGAATCGCGCGGAGATTTTCCTCGACGGTCATCTTGCGGAAGATCGACGCTTCCTGCGCGAGATAGCCGATGCCGAGACGTGCGCGCTCGTGCATGGGCATCGTCGTAATGCACACATCGGAAACGAATACATCGCCCGAGCTTGGCTGCTCAAGTCCCGTAATCATATAGAATGTCGTCGTCTTGCCCGCGCCGTTCGGGCCGAGCAGTCCGACGATTTCCCCCTTATTGACGCGCAGGGAGACATGATCGACGACGTTGCGCCGCTTGTATGTCTTGACCAAATTTTTCGCTTCCAGATGCAAGTCTTTCACCTCTGTTTTTGCCGCAGACCATTCTTATTCTACCCCAAGTTCTCCCGTATTGGCAAGGTAAACCGTCAGATGATTGCTCTTGAGCATATTGTTCCCCTGGTACGCCCAGGCATTTCCCTCAAGCACGCACTTGCCCTTGCCGTCCGCAGCATTGGCATAGTAGTTGACCATATCGCCGCCGCCCTCGAAGCTCCTCGGCGGGCTTACGACATGCACATTACCCGTGCCCCGATAATGCTCCTCGGAGAGCCAGCCTTCCATGCGGTCGGCGCTGAACGTACCGTCCGCCGTCCGCACGGTGCCGCCGTCAGAGACAAGCATGTAGTTCGCCGACTGCGTGTATTCGGCGCGTGCACCCGTAAAGGTCTTATCCGCTTTTTCGGCATAGACGTTTCCTTCCGCGACATAGCGATCCTCTGAAAATACAAAGAGTCGATCCGCCGTCAGATGGAGGTCGTCCTTCGTGACGTCGGCGCCGCCCGTCGCCTGCACTTCATCGGCGGACACCAGCGTCACGCTTTCCGCCGTCAAGCGCATCGCCGTATCGACGGCAACGACGCCGCCCGTGATCTCGCCCTGCTGCGTCTTCGTGTTGTAGCTCGCCCGCTCTCCCGTGACGCTCGCCGTGCCGCGCCGAAAAACGACGCCGCCATCCGCCGTGATGACGCCCGTCGCCATGTCGTAGCTGACGCTCTCACCGTCCAAGGATGCGGCTTCTTCCGCCGCCTGCAGGCTGCCCATGTTCAGCGCCGCGGTCAAGACGGCGGCAGCGAGTGCGGCGTATCCCTTCTTCCTCATTTCTCTCCACTCCCCTTTTCAATATGCGCTTTCTTGCCGTCCTTGCCCTTCGCCGTGAACTTTTGGAAGCCGTCTTTGCTTTCGATGCGCTCTGCCGTCACGCGAAGCCCTTGTTCTGCCTGCGTGAGCACCGCATCGCCGACGGCGGCGAGCGTCCCCTGTGCGTCCGTCCAGACGACCTCGCGGCTCGTCAAAGCGACGCCGTCCGTCGTCCGAATCTCCACGCCGCCGTCGATCATCAGATCCTTCGATTCCAGATGGTACACGGCATGTGGCGCAGTCAGCCGAAGCTCTCTCCCCTCTTCATGGAAAACGCCCTCGATATTTCGTGCTTCTGCCGTCTTGCCGTCGGCATTCGCCTCGATGGCTTCCGCCGTCAGCTGCCAGACCGTGCGTCCGTTCTTTTCCAGGCGCAGCGTGTTGCCCTCGTAGCGCATGATGTGCGGGGCATCATCGAGCGAGGGCGGCTCAGGTACAGTCCGGATCGCCCAAACAACGACACCGAGGACGGCGAGAGCCGCGAGGGCTCCCCAGAAGATTTTTTTCCCGTCGCTCATTTCTTGCCTCCCTGCAGCATCGCGCCGTGGTGCTTCTCCTTCTTCATCTCGGGCGGCGTGTTCCAACGCTTTTGAAACCACAGCCATTGCGTCGGATTCTCGCGAATGACTTCTTCCATCAGACGCGTCATGCGCACGGTGAAATCATAAAGATCCTTTTCCACATCGCCTGTGTCAACGCACTCCATACGCTCATAGACGCGAACCGTGTGCTTGCCGTCGGGACGGCGCAGGATGAACGCCGGCACGACGGGCGCATGGAACTTGCGCGAAAAGACGGCGGGCCCCAAAGGCGTCGACGCCGTCCTGCCGAGAAAGTCGATGAACGCGCCGCCCGGCCCCGCATCCTGATCGGCGAGGAACCCCAAGATCTTCCCCTTCTTCAAGGCGCGTCCCGCCGACAGAAGCTCACTCGTACCGCGTGAGAAAATCTCCGCGCCGATCGTCGCGCGCAGATCGTCGAGAACGCGCGAATACTCCGCATTCGGCTGCGTTTTGGCGATCGCTGTGACCGGCAGTCCCGACAGCGAAAAGGCGGCGGACAGCCATTCCCACGTGCCGATATGTCCCGTGAGAACGACGACGCCGTGCCCTTCGGCGAGTGCATCCTTCATGCGTTCAAGATGCTCAATCTCGATGTACTCATGCAAATTTTTCTCGTTGAGGTTCGGCATATACAGGATCTCAAGCATATTCTGCGCGAGATTCACGAAAGAGGCGCGTACAATCTTTCGCGCTTCTTTCTCCGAAACGGCAAGCCCTGTCATCATCTGACGCACAGCAAGTTCACGCTGCTTCTTGATGAGGATGTAATAGAGCCTGCCGAGCAGCGCACCGAGAAAGAGCAGCGCACCGTGCGGCAGGAAGCGGAGCGTGCGGCTCAAAGCCATCAGCGATTTGTAGAGCATGAAGATTCACCTGCTGTCTGGAAATAATCATTGGGAGACGTTCGTGACTTTCGTCGGAGCGGAAAAACGCGCGACGATATCCGCCCAACGTCCCTGCGCCTTCAAGAGAAATTCGACGATCTCGCGCACGGCGCCTCTGCCGCCTGGCGCGTGCGCCACGAAATGCGACAAGGCGCAGACCTCGTCCGCAGCGTCGGCAGGCGCAGCAGCAAAGCCGACTTGCCTCATGACGGCGAGATCGACGAGATCGTCGCCGATGTAGGCGATCTCCTCGTCAAGAAGTCCATGACGCGCCTTGATATCGGCGTAGGCGCTGCGCTTGTCGATATGACCGAGGTATGTGTCCTCGATCTTCAGCTCGGCGGCGCGCAAAGAAACGATGGCGCTCGCACGTCCCGTGATGATCGCCGTGCCGAAGCCTTCATTCTGCCACAGGCGTATACCGAGCCCATCGCGCACATAAAAGGGCTTCATGAACTCGCCCGTCTCGCCCGTATAGATGCCGCCGTCCGTCAAGACGCCGTCGACATCGAAGATGATGAAGCGCACGCGGCGCGCACGCTCCGTCGCATCTGCAGCAAAAACCATCAGAGCAGCTTTCCTTTCACGACATCGTAGATCGCCAGAACATCTTTCAAAAGCTCTTCGAGCTTGTCGAGGTAAAGGCTGTTCGGACCGTCGCAAAGCGCTTCTTCGGGATTGTCATGCACCTCCATGAAAAGTCCATCGACGCCGGCGGCGACAGCGGCGCGCGCCAGATGCTCGACGAACTCGCGGTTGCCGCCCGACGACGTGCCCGCGCCGCCCGGCAGCTGGACGCTGTGCGTCGCGTCGAAGATGACGGGTGCGCCGAACGTGCGCATGATGGGAAAGCTCCGCATATCGACGACGAGATTGTTGTAGCCGAACGATGCGCCGCGCTCTGTCAAAAGAATGTCAGAGCAGCCGCCCTCGTGCAGCTTGTCAACGACGTTGCCCATGTCGCGCGGCGCGAGGAACTGCCCCTTCTTGACGTTGACGACACAGCCGGATCTTGCCGCCGCATAGATGAGGTCGGTCTGCCGGCAGAGAAAGGCAGGAATCTGCAGTACATCGACGACTTTCGCCGCAGGCGCGATCTGCGATTCCTTATGAATGTCCGTCACGACAGGTACATCCAGCTCGTCTTTGATCGTCTGCAGCATCTCCAGCCCCTTCTTCAGCCCCGGTCCGCGGAAGCTGTTGAAAGACGAGCGGTTCGCCTTGTCAAAGGACGCCTTGAAGATGTAGGGGACGCCAAGCCTTGCGGTGATTTCCTTGATCGTGCGCCCAATGAGCAGGCAGCGATCCAACTCTTCGAGGACGCACGGCCCCGCCATAAGCACGAGCGGGCTGCCCCCGCCGATCGTGAAATCTCTGACCTTCACCTTGTTCATCATCATAGTACCGCCTTTCTCTGAAAAATCGTTCGACAGATTCCCCGCCGCCGTTCTGCAGGCGACGACGCCAAGCGCACCTGCGCCGCCTCTACGCCAATCCCTGCTCGCGATAGATCCTATTGACGAGCGCCAAATCCTCGGGCGTATCGACGCCGACAAAGCGGCAGCGTGTTTCCAGCACACGGATGCCGTAGCCGTTTTCAAGCGCACGGAGCTGCTCTAAGGACTCCGCCTTCTCCAAGGGTGTCGGCGCAAGACGCGCATAGTGCAGCAAAAAGTCGCGCCGATAGGCATAAATGCCGATGTGCTTGTACACAGGCACGACAGACGCACGCGGATAAGGCACGAGCGAGCGCGAGAAGTAGAGCGCATAGCCGAGCTTGTCCACGATGACCTTGACGTTGTTCGGATTGAGCTGCTCCGCCGCATCGTCCATGCGCGTCATGACCGTCGCCATCGGCAGATTCTCGTCCGTCTCAAAGGGCGCGATCAGCTCGTCGATCACGGACGGCTCTATGAGCGGTTCGTCGCCCTGCACATTGACGATGAGATCCATTGCCGGATACGCCGCCGCAACTTCGGCGAGCCGATCTGTTCCCGTCGGGTGGTCGGCTCGCGTCATGATCGCCTCGCCGCCGTCCTTTTGCACGGCGTCATAGATGCGCCGATCGTCCGTCGCCACGATCACCTTCTCGGGCTTCTTGGCAAGGCTCGCACGCTCCAAGACACGGCAGATCATGGGCTTGCCGCATATATCGGCAAGCGGCTTGCCCGGCAGGCGCGTCGATGCATAGCGCGCCGGAATCACGCAGAGTGTCCTCATTTCTCTTCCCCTCCCTTTCGCAAGGCAGCATTCCTTTCCTGCAGATGTGCGGCGAGCATCTCCTCAAACTCCGTCGCCCCCTCTTGGAACGTGACCTCGACGCAGATGACGAATACGGGGATCGGCACCTTCGCCTCAATGATCGTCAACGGAATCTTCACGGCGTCCTTCTCCGTGATGACGATAGCTTCCGCCCCGAGGGAGATCGCCTGATCGAGGACGTCCTGCAGTTCCTTCGTCGTATACTCATGGTGATCGGGGAACCGCAGACTCTCGACAATCTTCGCGCCGACGTCGGAGAGCGTCTGCTCAAACGACATGGGATTGCCGATCGCCGAGACCGCCATGACCCTTTTCCCATCGAGCGTCTTAATATCAACGCCCTCGCCCGAGATGTCGCGATGCCAGTCCTTGAGTTCGACGAAGCGGCGCGGTCGGTGGATGCTCTCCATAATCAGCGCCTTCTCGTTGTACTTTCGTATCGTGTTCTTGATGTGTTCGCGCGATACGCCGACCGCCTGATCGACCTTCGTCAAAAGGCAGACGTCGGCGCGTTCAATATGCGCGACAGGCTCTCTGAGCGTGCCGCGCGGCAGCATATAGCCGTTGCCGAACACGTTGACCGCATCGACGAGCAGGATGTCCATATCGCGTGCGAGCTGCCAATGCTGGTAGCCGTCGTCTAGGATCGCGACTTCCGCGCCGAAATGCTCGATGGCGTACTGCCCTGTGAGCGCGCGTTCCGCGCCGATCAGCACGGGCACTTCGGGCAGATGCTTGGCGAGCATGAAGGCTTCGTCGCCCGCCTCCGTCGCGTCCATGTAGAGCTTCTGTCCATCGGAAACAATGCCGACGTCGCCGCGCCACTTCGCACGATAGCCGCGGTTCAAGATGACGACGCGATAGCCCCTGTCGCGGACAGCTGCCGCCAGAACCTGCGCCGTCGGCGTCTTGCCCGTGCCGCCGACCGTGATGTTGCCAAGGCTGATGACGTAGCAGCCGAGCCGCTTTCTTTGAAAAACGCCCGCCTTGTAGCCCCAGAGTTTCAAATTCACGAGCTGCCGATAAATGACAGAAAACGCATACAGTACGCCCATGATGAGATGCAGCCAAATGCCGTCGGCATGGCGGCGGCGCATGAGATCGGTGACGTAGGTGCGGAAGTTCTCGACGCGCTCCGTCGTGCGCACCTTGCCCGCATTTTCTCCCTGCTCAAAGTCTTCGAGGAACTCGCGCAGGATCACGGCAGTCTTTCTCGACGCGCCCTTGTTCTCGCCGACGATGGCGAGTGTTTCGCGCTCCATGCGCCGCCGCGCGTCCACGTCCTCGAAAAGCCTTAGAACAGCTTCGGCAAGCTCTCCTTCGTCATGCACGGTAATGCAGGCGCTTCGCTTCGTAAACAGCACATGCGTATCCTTGAAGTTGAACATGTTGTGTCCGACGATGATCGCCTTGCCGTGCGCCGCCGGCTCTAAGATATTGTGTCCGCCGTGCGCGATGAGACTGCCGCCGACGTAGATGACGCTGCCGATGCTGTAAACCCTGCCCAGCTCGCCGATCGTGTCGAGGATCACGATGTCGTGACCCTCCTGCGGATTTTCCAAAAGCTCCGTGCGTCGTGCGACGGAAAACCCCTTGTGTCTGCAAAGCGCAGCGACCTCCGTCGTACGCAGAAGCTCGCGCGGCGCGATGATGAGCTTCGCCTCGGGGAACTTTTTCCGAAGCGCGGCAAAGGCTTCTAAGACAGGAGTCTCCTCGCCGCGATGCGTGCTGCCCGCAAGGAAGATGCCGCCGCTCTTCGAAAGCCCCATCTCACGAATGAGTTTATTCTTCTCCGCCGTACTCACGTCCGTATACGTCTGATCGAACTTCGTGTTGCCCGTGACGGTGACAAGCTCGGGCGGCGCACCGAGACGCATGATGTACTCGGCGTCGATGGGCGACTGCATGGCGAACATTCGGACCGTGCTGATCATATCGTCGAGGACACTGTGCAGATGCTTGTAGCGCTTGACGCTTTTGTCGCTGATGCGCCCGTTGACCATCATGACGGGGATGTGGAGCTTCTTCGCCGTCCGCAGAAAGTTCGGCCAAAGCTCCGTCTCCACGGGCATGAAGATGCGCGGATGAATGCGCCGCAGGATGCTTCCCGCACGCCACGGCAGATCGAGCGGAAAGTAGATGATGCTGTCCGCGTCCTTGATGATGCGGTTCGCCATCTCGTAGCCCGCCGTCGTGACGACAGAAACGAGGATCGGACTTTTCGGAAACTCCTTGCGAAATTCACGAATCAAAGGGCTTGCGGCGACGATCTCACCGACGGACGCCGCATGTACCCAAATACTGTTCTTCTTCGCGACCTTATCAAGCGCGTGTTCGGGGAAAAACCCGAGACTCTGCCGCACGCGCTCGACGAAGCCGCGCTCACGTACGGCGCGCACCAAAAAGACGGGTATGATGAGGACGACGGCGAGAATCGCCGCGAGATTATAAAGTAAGCGCATGGTTCCTCCCCTTTATTGCCGCATCATGCCCGTGCAGGCTGCAAAGTTTCTTCCTCGTTCTTGAACTGGATATGGTAAAGCGTGCTGTAAAGGCCGCCCGCCGCCAGAAGTTCCGCGTGCGTCCCCCGCTCGACGATGCGTCCGCCGTTGATGACATAGATGCAGTCGGCGTTGAAGATCGTCGACAGCCGATGCGCGATAGCAAAGGATGTGCGCCCCACCATGAGCTTGTCGAGCGCCGCCTGCACGATCTTCTCGCTCTCTGTATCGAGCGCCGACGTCGCTTCGTCAAGGATCAGGACGCGCGGATTTTTCAAGATGGCGCGCGCAATCGAGATGCGCTGACGCTGCCCGCCCGAAAGATTCAGTCCGCGCTCGCCGATCTTCGTTTCATAGCCGTCGGGAAGCTGCCGAATGAACTCTTCAGCATTCGCCGCACGCGCCGCTTCCTCGACCTCGGCGTCCGTCGCGTCAAGCCTGCCGTAACGGATATTTTCGCGCACGCTGCTCGAAAAAAGCATCGTTTCCTGCGGTACAATGCCGATCTGCTCACGCAGGGAATCAAGCGTCACATCACGCACATCGTGCCCGTCGATCCGGATCGCCCCCTCGTTGACCTCGTAAAAACGCGGAATGAGGTTCGCGATCGTCGATTTGCCCGCCCCCGAAGGACCGACAAAGGCGATGAGCTGCCCGGGACTTGCCTCAAGCGTCACATGCGAAAGCGCAGGCACGCCATCCTTGTAGGAAAAGGACACATCCTCGAAAGCGACGCGGCCTTCGATCTCAGGCAGAGGCGCGGCGCCTTCCTTGTCGTGAATCGTCTCCTCCATATCGAGCACGCCGAACACGCGGTCAACCGCCGCCATCGCCCTCTGTATTGTGCCGTAGATGCGGCTGATGCGCTTGACGGGGTTCGCGAGATTCACGGCGTATGTCAGAAAAGCGACGAGCGAGCCTGCCGTGAGATCGCCCTGCACGACCTCATAGCCGCCGATCCACAAGATGAACGTGACCGTGATCGCCGCGAGAAACTCGACGGTCGGCGTCAAAAGGCTCGTGAGCTGCACGTTCTTCATCTCGGCTTGAAAATTCAGCTCGTTCTGCCGATGAAAGCGCGCGATCTCGTGGCGTTCGCGCACGAACGACTTGACGACGCGCACCGCCGAGATGCTTTCCTGCAAGAGCGAGTTGATGTCAGCAAGCCGCTCTTGGATGACCGTGCCCGACTGCTTGAGCTTCTTGCCGAAAATATTCATCGCCTGCCCAACGAGCGGCACCGTAATGAGTGTGATCAGCGTGAGCTTCCAATCGAGATAAAACATGAGCACAATCGAGCCGATGAGCACGGAGCTTTCCGTCACAAACTCGATGAGCTTATCGACAAGCGCATTCTGCAAAGCCTGCACATCGTTCGTCACATAACTCATGATCGCGCCCGTCTGCTGTCGGTCGAAATAGGCGAGCGGCATACGCTGAAACTTTTCAAAAAGCGCTTCGCGAATGTCGATGACGACGCGCTGCCCGACGAAGGACACGAGGTAGCTCTGCCCATAGTAGAAGATGCCGCGGAAGAAGAACACGACGACGATGCCGACCGCGATGAGGTTCAGCATCGCCATGTCGCGCTCCATGAGCACCTTGTCGATCATGTCCTTGATGATCCAAGGCACATAGAGGTTCGCCGCTGCCGCGAACACGATGCAGACGATGGCAAATGCCAGATGCTTCATGTAGGGGCGGATGTACCGCAGCAGGCGCACGTAATTCTTCATGCTTCCCTCTCATTCCCACTGCCGCCCGCCGCCGCGAGCACATGCGCCGCGACGCGCACCGCTGCGCCCGGCGGGCCGAGCTGCAGCACGGCGACCTTGAGCCGCGCCATGACGGAATCGCGGTGCGGCTCGCCCTTATAAAGCTTCGCCGCTTCCTCGGCGATGCGCTCGGGCGTCACCTCGTCCTGCAAAAGCTCCGGCTCCGCTTCCTCACCCAAGATGATATTCGGCAGGCTGAAGTGGTCGATCTTCACGAGCATCTTGCCGATGGCATAATTGAGCCTGCCCATACGATAGCAAACGACGGCGGGCAGATTCATCAGCGCCGCTTCCATGACGACGGTGCCGGATGTCGCGATGGCGAAATCGGCGATTCCCATGAGGTCGTAGGTATGCGCGTCTGTCAGCTCGACGGACGCACCTGATCTTTCGATGTAGTGCGCAAGCTCTTCACGCTCGATGCCGGGTGCGGCAGGAAGAAAGAAGCGCGTCGAAGGATGCTGTTCGTGCAGAATGCGCACCGCCTTGAGCATATCGGGCAGCAAAAGCGCGATCTCCTGCCTGCGGCTGCCGGGCAAGAGCAGCGCAGCACGTTCGTCATCTTTGAGACGGAAAAACTCCCGTGCCGCTTCCGGCTCCATGTCAGCACGCACCGTATCGACGAGCGGATTGCCGAGAAAGGTGACATTCGCGCCGGCTGTGACGTAAGGGCCAATCTCGTGATGGAAGATCGTGACGATCTCCTTGGCGATCGCCGCGCACTTCTTCGCGCGGCCCTTGCGCCACGCCCAAGCCGACGGCGGGATATAGGAAAAGACGGGAACGCCGAGCGCTTTCGCCTTCGCCGCGAGCCGCCAGTTAAAATCAGGATAGTCGATGATGAGGAGAAGATCCGGCTTTTCCTCGCGCATCGCTTCGACGAGCGTCTTTTCGAGCTGCAGGAGCCGACCCAGCCCTAAGATGACCTCCCAGACGCCCATGATGCTGTAGTCGCGACAGTCGCGCACAAGACGCACGCCTGCCTCCGCCATCTTGGCGCCGCCAAAGCCGAAAAGCTCTGCATCGGGTCTCATCTCAAGCATTTCCTGCGCCAGACGTGCGCCGTGCAAATCGCCCGACGCCTCGCCCGCCGACATCATGATCTTCATCTTGCCCCTCCCCTTCTTATCCGCGCTTCCTATGAAGTCGAAAAAGCGCGAGGATACATAGCCTGTATCCGCCGCGCAAATCCTCAAATCGCTGCGATTGTTATGCCGTTTTCTTCGGCGAGCGCAAGCACTTTCGCCTGATCGACGACGAGCACTCTTCCAGCTTCGATGGCGAGCGCTTTCGCGCCTGCAGCAATCATCGACTCGATCGTCGCCGCGCCGACTGTAGGTACATCGAAGCGCATATCCTGCTGTGGCTTTGCCGCCTTGCCGACGGCAGCGCCGCCGCCCGAGAGCGCACCGCCGCGCCGTATGCAGGCATCCGTACCCTCGATGGCTTCGAGAGCCATGACTGCCTTCTCTTTGACGACGGCAGTCTGCCCGATGTCGTGCCGACCAAGCTCCTTCGCCATCATAAGCGCCATCTCCATGTCCGCACGCTCTTCTTCGGTCGGCTCGCGCTTCGTCAGCGTACCCGCCGCAGGCATCAAAGTTTTCAGAAGCGCCGTCTGATCAAACGCCTCAAGCCCTTCCTTCGCCAGCTCCTTGACGAAAGCGAGCATGATCGTATCATCCTTCTTGTCGGGCAGCGACATCAAAAGCTGCATCATACGCCTATCGGGCTGCTCGTGACTCCCTGCGAAAAGAAGCTCCTTCGTGACCTTGCCGAGAAGTGTCACCTTCGTCACGCCGCGTTCCTTGAGGTAGTCGATGATCGCACCGAGCTTGCTGACGTTGATCGCCCGATGATCGGCGGCGACGGCGGGAAGCTCCGCATCCGTATCCGCGAGAAGCGATACGGCGCTGACCTCAATGCCGAGCGCTTTCGCCGCCTGCGCACAGACGACAGGCAAGCGTCCCACGCCGGCTAACAGTCCAATTTTCTCCAAAGGTTCTCCCTCCGATTTCTTCCGAATCTCTATTCGTTCTCGCGGCGCTCACGGCATATCCCGCGATCCACGTTGCGCAAAAAGCGCAGGAAATGCTCGACCTCTTCGGATGTATCGACTTCCTGCTCAATGACAGCGATCGCCTGTGCAAGACTCAACCCCGAGCGGAAGAGGATCTTGTAGGCTCGCTTGATGTTGCGCCGCGCCTCGACCGCGATGCCCGCGCGCGCGATGCCCACACTGTTCAGCCCGACGACACGCGCCGGATGTCCATCGACGATCGTATAGGGCACGCAGTCCTGCACGACCTTCGACATGCCGCCGATCATCACGTTCCTGCCGATCTTCACGAACTGATGGATACCGCACATGCCTCCTAAGACGGCACGATCCTCGACGACGGCATGACCTGCGATCATCGCTGCATTTGACATGATGACGTGATTGCCGATGACGCAGTTGTGCGCGACATGCGTACAAGCCATGAGCAGACTGTCGCTGCCGATGCGCGTCTCCTCGCCCTCGCCCGTCGCGCGGTGAATGCTCGAATATTCGCGGATCGTCGTGCGGTCGCCGATGATCGTATAGCTCTTCTCACCCTTGAACTTCAGATCCTGCGGCTCCGCGCCGACCGAAGCGAACTGGAAGATATGGCTGTCCCTGCCGACGCTCGTCCAACTGTTGATGACGGCGTGCGGCTCGATACGCGTACCCGCGCCGATTGAAACATTCGCGCCGATCACAGCATGTGCGCCGACCTTGACATTCTCCCCGAGCGTCACGTTCTCCTCGATCACGGCGTAAGGTCCGATCTCCACGCCCTTCGCCACATGCGCACGCGGACTCACAACCGCCGATTCGTGGATGTATGCCACTACTTTGCTGTCTATCATTATTCCCACCCCTTATTCCTCTCGAAAAGAGCTGACAGGATTCCATCTATGCCTTTCAAAATAAAAGAAGGTCTTTGCCGCAGGATCTTACGGAACCGCCAACGATTCCTCGCCCATCCATGCAGGCATACAGCACCATATTATTATAATCCGGCGAACCCTGTCGTATTCTGCCTCGCAAATCTCGGCAAAATCGGCAATTTTCGGGGGTTGATAAAAGACTGGCACCTATTCTCGTGCGAATCTTGCCCTTTAGGACATATTTTCTGCCCTTTGCAGCGCAAAAGTGAAGTCCGCCTTGGCGACGAGTACGTTATCGACATAGCCATCGGCGTGGAGCTTGCCAAAATCGCCGTGAATCTTCGTGATCTTCGCCTTCGTCACGAGCTGATCGCCGGGCACGACAGGCTTCTTGAACTTCACGCCCTCCATGCCGCCGAAGAGCGCGAGCTTGCCGCGGTTCTCCTCGGGGTAGAGCATCGTGATGCCGCCGACCTGCGCCATAGCTTCCAAGATCAGCACGCCCGGCATGATCGGCGAGTCGGGGAAGTGCCCGCGGAAAAAATCTTCCATCATCGTCACACACTTGATGCCCGTCGCCGACTCAAAGGGCACAAGCTCGATGATGCGGTCGACGAGAAGCATCGGCGGACGATGCGGCAAGATCTTCTGAATTTCATTGATGTCCAAAACCATAGTGTTTCGCTCCTTCTTTCTTTCACGGAATATATCCGGCAATCGTAGCAAAGATGCAGCGCCCTTCTATCCGGCGCTCGATTCGAACGCAGCATAAAGCGCTTTCGCGAGCTGTGTATTCAGTGCGTGACCTGACTTCACGGCAATGATATGACCGCGCACGAAGCCGGCGAGGCGAATATCACCGATGAGATCGAGGATCTTATGGCGCACGAGTTCGTCGGGGAAGCGAAGCGCGTTGAGCCAGCGTTCATCGTTATAAACGATGACGTTTTCGAGCGTGCCGCCAAGCCCAAGCCCCGCTTTCTTGAGGGCGTCGACTTCGCCCTCGTAAGCGATCGTACGCGCCGGCGCGATCTCCTTCTCATAGGCGTCCCCGCGAAAGATGAAGTCGCGGTACTGCGTGCCGACAAGCGCGTGTTCGTTGAGTGAAGTGAAGCTCACGCGCAGCCCCTCGCCATACGGCACGGCGATGAGAAAGCGGTCGCCGTCGTCGATGCGATAGACACGATCAATGATGATTTCGCGGCGTTCCTTCTCCTGCTGCACTTTTCCCGCTTCTTTCAAAAGCGTAAAAAAGACGAGCGCACTGCCGTCCGCAACGGGCGGCTCTTCCGCATCCATCTCGACAAAGCAGTTGTCGATGCCGAACGCCGCGAGCGCGCTCATCAGATGCTCGACCGTAAAGACGCGCACACCGCCCTCAGCAAGCGTCGTCGCACGCACCGTCGAGGTCACATGCGGCGCAACCGCACGAATGCGCGGTCCGCCCGCAAGGTCGCGGCGCACGAAAACAATCCCCGCATCGACCGGAGCCGGCATAAGCGAGAGATGCACCATGACGCCGGAATGAAGCCCCACGCCGTCATAATCGATGCGTCGGGCAATCGTCGTCTGAAAGGACATGAAAATCCTCCTCGCTGAGAAATACAAAAAGCGGCGAAAAAAAGCGCAGCTGTCAAATGCAAAAATCCGTTTCAACATCTCCTTATTGTACATAAAAATCGCCGATTGTGCAAGACTGCACGCACAATCGGCGATTCTTACGGCTTTTGCTGCGCCATGAAGCAAAAGCGGTCAATCTTCCTGCTCCCCCTGCGGCAGCGAAAAATTGACGGGCAGCTCGCGAAGATTCGTCTCCAGCCGACGATAGTGAACGCCGGCGGCGGCGAACATGCGCTTCGAAGCGCGGGTGCTGTCGGTCGCCGCATACTTGTCCGAGAGGTAGACGACTTCCTTGATGCCGCACTGGATGATCGCCTTGCAGCATTCGTTGCATGGGAAGAGCGACGTATAGATGCGGCAGCCCGCAAGCGATGTGCTCGCGTTCAAAATCGCATTAAGCTCGGCATGGACGACATAAGCGTACTTCTTCTCGCCGAAATCGCCCGTGCTGCCCCACGGGAACTCTTCATCCGAGCAGCCGTTCGGCATACCGTTATAGCCGACGCCGACGATGTGCTTCGCCTCATTGACGATGCAGGCGCCGACCTGCGTGTGCGGATCCTTGCTGCGATACTTGGAAAAGAGGGCGATGCCCATAAAGTATTCATCCCATGAGATAATCACGGCTTTTCCTCCTCACACATTCCATCCGCTTCCGCTGCTCCATACGCGTGGCTTTCTTCAGGCGCACGATCTGCGTCATGCACCTCTTCGCCGTCCGCCGCAAAAGCAGCGGCAAGCGGCGGCACAGCCTCGCCCAAAAGGGCGCGCAAGCCATCGGCAGCGGTGCGCAGATCGGCGAGCTTCGCCGTTTCGCCGTCTTTGACGGCGAGCATATTTTCCGCATCCTTCGCCATCTGCTCGTGCAGCGTGCGCACCTCGGCAAGCATCGGCAGCAGATCTTGCGCACCGCTCGGGCGGTTGCCCGCGCGTTTTGCCGTCTCTTCCAACTGCGCCGCCGTATCGGCGAGCGCACGAAGCGCCGCGCGGCTCTCCTTCGCCCCCGCGCCGCCCGCTTCGATGGCAGCGGCGGCTCTGGCGACGTCGTCTCCGAGCGCCGACAAAAGCTCCGCCGCATTCGACGAGAGCTTGCCCGCATCTTCCGACAAGCGGCGCACCTGATCGGCGACGGCGGCGAAGCGTCTGCCTGCATCGCCCGCACGCGCCGCCTCGACCGCCGCATTGAACGCCAAGAGGTTCGTCTGGCTTGCAAGCTCTGCGACTTCGACGAGCGTCTCGCCGATCGCCGCCGCCCGCTTGGAAAGCGTGCGTGCGATCTCATCCGCCGCCCGAAGCTCCTTGGCGACTTCGCCCGTGCGCGCCGCCGCCGCATTCGCAGCCGCGCGGCTCTCGCTGAGGCGGCGGCGCGTCTCCTCGGCTTCCTTCTTTACTTCATGCGCATCGCCCTCGCCTGCACGCCCCTGCGCATCGGCGAGAAGAGCCGCCGCCTTTTCCGCCTGCGCCTTCCACGCGCCGACCTGCGCGAGCGCCGATTCCATCACCTGCGCCTGCGCCTCCGTCCCCGCAAGAAGCGTCGTGCAGAAAGCGCCCATGCGCGAAAGCGCTTCAGCAGGCACAGCTTCGAACGCCGCATCGGCAAGCGGAGCGCGATGCACCTGCAGCTCTTCCGCCGCAGACACATGCGCCTCCTCGGGCATGGGCGGCGGCGTATCCTCGCCCCCGCTTTCATCTGCGCCCTGCAAGTGGAGAGCGATGCGCCCCGTATAGGCAAGCAGAAGCCCCAGCCCCGTGAGCACGAGAAGCAGCAGCCCCAGTCCCGCCAAAGCCAAAGAATTTGTCAGCGTGCCGAGAGAACGCGCTTCCGAAGCCTCAGGCACACCGACGAAGATCATGCCGATCGCCTCACCGTCGATGTCGAAGAGCGTGTGATACGAGCCGATCGGGCGCAGGCCGCCAAGATCAGAGCGACCGAGATACGGCGTGCAGCCCGTGAGCACGATCTTCGTGACAGCGGCGTCCGCTTTTTGCCCGGCAAGACGCTTATCGTCCGTCTCGTAAGTCGAAGCCGCGACTGTATCGCCGACGAAGAGCGCGATCTCCGAGCCGGTGACTTCCTTCAAGTGATCGACAAAACTGTTGTTGTCGTTGAGCAGCCGGCCGCCCTTGTAGATGCGCCCGTCCTGCACCGTCCAGTCACCGGGATGCGTCGCCTCAAGCAGCAAGAGGACGCCGCGCATATCGGCATCGACCTTTTCCTTCCAGATCGTCGCATTCGACGTGCGCGCGCTGTCGTAAGCATGATAGCCAAGCGCGAGGAAAGCCGCGAAAAAAAACAGCGCAAAAAGGACGACGCCGCGCCTCAAACGCGCTGCATCATCCTTGCTTCGAAAGAGATGGGATAGGAGAGATGTTTTCTTATCGTTGCCCTGCATATCAGCGAACCACCATGACGGGGCAATGCACATGCTGCAGCACATACTGACTGACGCTGCCCATTAAGAACCCCTGCAGCCTGCCAAGCCCGCGGCTGCCCATGACGACGAGATCATACCCTTCATCGTCCGCCGTTTCCACGATCACCTCGGCGGGCGAGCCGATCTCCACCATACTGTTTGTGCGAATATCCTCGGGCACCTCGCGCAAGATCTTCGCCAGCTCCTTATAGGCTCCTTCCTTCAACTCCGCCGGTACGTAGCCGCCCAAGCTCACGCGCTCAAAAGCGGCGACCTCCGCATTGAGATCGACGACCGAGAGCAGCATGAGCGCCGCCCCCTGCAGACGCGCAATGTGCGCCGCCTGCCGCACAGCCTGCTGCGCCTGCTCCGAGCCGTCGTAAGGCACGAGAATCCTCCGGATCTCGCTGTCCTTGAAATCCATCATCTTGCTTACCTCCCGAAATCTCCCAAATCCTCCCATGAATATTTTTTATTTCGCCAACGATGGGAAAAATTCCTCTTTTCTATTAAAAACGAAAATCACGCATCCCGTCGCCGAGCTCCTTGAGATAGCGCGCCGCCTTTTCCTTGACGGCAGGGTTCGGGATGTCCGCCCACTGTTCCTTTATGACGCGCTCGCCCTTTTCCTGCGTCGTCTCTTTCGCATAGTCCTCCAAGTATTCCTTCAGCGTCATGAGCGCATTCGGCAGACAGCAGTTCTTGATCTGGCCGCTCTTGCAAAGGCTCATGAAGCGGTCACCCGTGCGGCCTGCACGGTAGCACGCCGTGCAGAAACTCGGCACATAGCCGAGGTCGAGGAGCCATTCGATGACCTCATCCAACGTGCGCGTATCGTTGACGTCGAACTGCGCCGAATTTTCCGTCGGGGCTTCCTTCTTCTCATAACCGCCGACGCTCGTCGAGGATGCGCCCGAGATCTGCGAGATGCCGAGATCGAGGACGCGCCGACGGCTCTCCTCCGATTCCCTCGTCGAGACGATCATGCCGGTGTACGGCACAGCGATGCGGATGACGGCGACGATCTTGGCGAAGATGTCGTCGTCGATGGCGTTGGAAAACGCGCCGGGGTCGATGTCATCCGCCGGACGAATGCGCGGCACGCTGATCGTATGCGGACCGACGCCGAAACGCGCTTCCAGATGCTCGGCGTGCATCAAAAGCCCGACGAAGTCGTAGCGATAGAGGTTCAGCCCGAAGAGCACGCCGCAGCCGACATCGTCGATGCCGCCCTCCATCGCGCGGTCCATCGCCTCCGTATGCCATGCGTAATCGTGCTTCGGCCCCGTCGGATGGAGCTTTTCGTAATTCTCCTTGTGGTACGTTTCCTGAAAGAGGATGTATGTGCCGATGCCCGCGTCCCGGAGCTTTCGGTAGTTCTCGACCGTCGTCGCCGCGATATTGACGTTCACGCGGCGAATTGCACCGTTCCTATGCTTGATCGCGTAGATCGTCCGGATGCTCTCAAGCACATAGTCGATCGGATTGTGCAGCGGATCTTCCCCCGTTTCAAGCGCGAGCCGCTTGTGCCCCATATCCTGCAGCGCGACGACCTCGCGGCGAATCTCATCCTGTGTAAGCTTCTTGCGGCGAATCTTTCGATTCTTCGCATGGTAGGGACAGTAGACGCAGCCGTTTACGCAATAGTTCGAGAGATACAGCGGCGCAAAAAGCACGATGCGCTTGCCGTAAAGCTCTTCCTTGATCTCCTTGGCAAGCGAAAACATCCGCTCCAAAAGATCGGGTGCATCAACCGCGAGCAGGAGCGCCGCCTCGCGATGCGTCAGCCCCTTGCAGTCGCGCGCACGCATCAAAAGGCGCTCCACGAGTGCACGGTCATCCTTATTCGCTTCCGCCCACGCGAGCGTCGCAAGGATTTCTTCATGATGAATGAATTCCTCGGCGCGTGCGGATTTCGGATCGTATTTTGTCATGCTTACGCCCCCTCATCTCTCAGAGCATAGCCTTTAGAGATCACAGATACATCCGGCCGCCCGCCAGCACACATCCGAGCGGCTTCGTTTCTATCCGCGCGTCCTTTACCATCCCGCTTCTTCGACGAGCGACGGCATATAGCGGCGAAAGAGCGCCATTTCCTCATCGCTCCATTCCGCCGACTGCACGCCTGCTAGGAAATATTCCCGAAAGAGTTCGGGGCGATGCCGCAAATGGTAGGTTATATCAGGCAAATACTTATGAACGAGCCGAATTGCTCGCTTGTTGCGCTCTTTCAGCTTGCACGCGGTCAAACTGCCCTCGTGCATCCGATAGCGATACAGCGTCTTTTTGATATGCGCAATACAGCCGTAGCGTATCAATATGCGCAGCCAGTAGTCATAATCTTCCAAGAGAAACATCTCGGGATCGTAACCGCCGATTTCCTCAAGAACTTGACGCCGATAGAGGAAACATGCCCCGATGCGGTTCTGAACGAACATTTTCCACGGATCGGCGTCAAACTGCTCCGATTTCTCCAAGCGGCTCTCCGGCATATAGAGAATATCCATCGCCGCATTGACCATCATATACTCGGGAAAGCGCCGCAGGTAAGAAACCATCTCGCGAAGCGCCTCGGGGGCATACGCATTGTCGTCGCTCGTCCACGTGAGGAATTCGCCGCGCGTCTCGGCAAAGCCGATGTTCAGCGAGCGCGGCAGCCGTTGATTCTCCTCGTTGTGTACGATGCGTATGCGTTTGTCGCGTGCGGCATATGCAGCCAAAATCGCCGGCGTCGCATCCTTCGAACAATCATCGACGACGATAAGCTCCCAATCCCGCATCGTCTGCGCCAAGATGCTGTCTATGGACTCGCGCAGATACTTTTCGCCGTTGTAAACAGGCAAAACAATGGAAATCAGCGGTTCATGCAGTCTCTCATCTTCCATAGTTATCTGTCTCCCCCTGTCTTTAGGAGCCGCTCTTGAAGGAAGCGAAGCCATAGTCCAAGAGTGCGGCGGCTTCCAAAGCGCGCGTCTCCTCGTCGTCCGAGTGCATGACGACGGCGATCAGCTCCGTATCGCCGCGCACGGCGGACGCCGCCAGGCAGCCTTTCGCCGCGCGTGTCCAGCCGGTCTTTAGCCCGGTGCAGCCCGGGTAGTCATAGAGAAGCGCGTTCGTGTTTTCACAATAGGTTTTGTAGCCTGTGGGCTGCAAATAATAGATCGTACTCGCTTTCGTGCCTACAATCTTGCGAAATTCGGGATTCCTAAGACCGTAAGCGGCGATGAGGGCGATGTCATGCGCCGTCGAATAGTGATTCGCATCGGGCATACCGTTCGGATTGACGAAGTTCGTATGAAACGCGCCGATCTCTCGCGCCTTGGTGTTCATCATCCTCGCAAACTTCTCTTCCGAGCCGCCGAGCGTCTCGGCGATCGCGAGCGCGGCGCCGTTGTCGGAGATCAGCATCATCTGGCGCGTGAGATCTCGGAGCCGCACCTGCTCACCGGGGCGGACGCGCGTTGACTCTACGTCGGCGGCAAACGGCGTGATCGTCACGGCGAGATCGGATTTGCCGCTCTCGACGGAGAGAATGCACGTCATCATCTTCGTCATACTCGCAGGATACTCGCGCTTGTCGCCATTTTTCTCGTAAAGCACCTCGCCCGTCTTCGCATTTATGAGGATCGCCGCATCCGCCGTCATCGAACGCACGCTCGCCGGCGGCGGCGCAGAAGCACGCGCTGCGGGCGGCGTCGCCGCAAGAGGCGCCGGCTCCTTGGCGGCGCTCGGCGCAGTCCTGCGCTGCGCAGGCTGTCCAAAAGCAATCGTGCGCCGCGCCGTGCCGCCGTGCTGCGGCTCCGTATGCACCGAAGTCTCGCCTACATCGTGCGCACGCTCGCTGACTGCGGCGGGCGCGTGCGCCGCCAATGCGAACGGCGAGCCGACCGCTGAAGCCAAAAGCACAAACGCCGCCAAGCCGACGCGCAAAACGCCGCGCCCCAAGGCAAGACCAGAGCTTCTTGATTTTTCAAAAGAAAAGAATTTTCGTACCCCCAGCAAAAGATCTTCCCCCTTACATCGCCTTGACCGGCACAGGGCCGCGCGAGAGCGCGATGGCGCCCGTACGCGCGATCTCGATGATGCCGTACTCGGAAAGCACCTCAGACAAAGCGTCGATCTTGTCGCCCTCACCCGTAAGCTCAATGACGACATTCTCCTTGCTCACATCGACGATGCGCGCTCGGAAAATGTTGACGACATTGATGATGTCAGCTCGCGTCTCCTTTGTCGCACGCACCTTGATGAGTACGAGTTCGCGCTTGATCGAATCCACTTCGCTGAGATTGACGATCTTGATGACGTCGATGAGTTTCGCGAGCTGCGTCGTGACCTGCGCGAGTTCGCGTTCATCCTCGACGGACACGACAATATTGATGCGCGTCACGTCCGGCTCTTCCGTATAGCCCGCCGAAATGCTCTCGATGTTGAACGCGCGTCGGCTGATGAGCCCCGAGATATGCGTGAGGACGCCCGGCTTATTGTCGAGAAGCGCCGCGAGGAAAAATTTCTGCATCATGGTTAATTCAACCGCCTTCCTGCCGCCTTGGATCGCCCTTGGGCGGCAACCTCATCATATCACAGATGGGCGAACGACGCCACATGCTGCCATGCGATTGCGAGGAACTTGTCGCGCAACGCGTCGCTCCAGATCTCCCGATGCCCCTCGCGCTCATAAAGACGCCAAGTATAGGCGCTCATGTTGATCGTGCCGTCCAAACGCGTCAAATCTTTCGTCTCCAGACGAAACTCATGCTCCTTCGTGCGTATGTCGAGCTTGTACGTCTGTCCCGGAAATACCGAGTTCGAAATTACATATTCACGCGCCTTGCCGCCGAACGCAGCGGGCAGATTCGCATCCAGCGTTTCATCCACAGGCAGTCCCGCCTCGTGCATGACAATGGCATGAAGATCGAGACTGCTCACAAGCTCATCCGTCACGCCGAGCGCAGGAACGCCTGCGCCGCGCACCATCAAAGCCGTACCGCAGCGCTCATCGCTGAAAAAGAACGGATCCGCGCTATGAATCGAAATGCCATGATCGGAATACGCATTGATGATGTACTCATCCTCTGCATAATGCTCCTCAATGTATCGAAACAGCTCGCCGAGATCCCGATCCATGCGCTCAATCGCAACCATGTTATCGTAAACATTGCGCCGCTTTCCATCGAGAACGAACGCTCGCTCCCTCGGCGTCCCCTGATAAACGCGCTCCTGCCACGGGAGCTTCGCCTGTGTCTTAAACCGCGGCGGCACTACGTACGAAACAACGGGATGCGAATCCTCGACATGAAGAAATACATAGTTATCGCATTCATCAAAGGCATCGAGATGATCCATCGTCCGCTTGACGCCCTCATACGCCGGATGGGTGATGCAAGGAGATACAAGCATACGATCATAGCCGCGCTTGTACCCGCAGCCGATGCCCGAAGAATCGCCCATCGTCTGCACACAGTGATAGCCAAGCTCCTTCATGCGCTCCGAAAGCACCTTTTTCTCCGGTGGAAGATCCATGCACACATCCCCGTGGAAGACTTGGCTCCGATGCATATGCAATCCCGTCTCTATCGTGCTGAGAGAAGCAAACGTATACTCAGCGACAGAAAATGCCTGATCAAAAATCACACCTTTAGAAAAAAAGCGCAGGAGATTCGGTATGGCGCTAAAACCATCGCGACGCATCGCCGGCCATGACAAGCCGTCGAGCAGCAGATTCAAAATCAAGCGCCTGCGTTTGGGGCTGTGTACGAGCGGCACCGGTTCCGTCACCGCAAACGTCCTGTCTGAAACGGCAAGATGCGTGTCGCTCTCCATTCGCAAAAGTCCGAACTCTCCCAGCCCCGTATAGAAATCCCCTCGGCTTTTTCCATCGTTCAGCATGATGGTCTGATGCAGAAGTTCCACCGGCGCAACAGCGACAAGGACAGGCGCTTCTCTCGATGCCGGAATCGTCAGAGACGTCTCAAGCGTCGCCTTTCGCAAATCAAAGGTAATGTTCGCGAAAACATCCAACTTCTCATGAAGCGCCCGGCTCACATCCGCCAAACGCAGCGCACGCACATGAAAAAACACGTCCGAATTATAGATGCCGCACCAAAGACGCCTGCCTTCTTTTTCTGACGAAAGGAGAAACTTGCCAAACAGAGGATACAGATGCGTCTCGATCTCTCCCTGCGGCGACCGCTCAACTTCCTCGTAAAAGGGCGCCTGATACGCCGTCAGCCTTCCCAGATAAAACGCCTGCCGCACCGCCGGATCTTCGAGCCGAAGCGAAAAACCCGGAATCTCTCCCGTATGCCTGTGACAAAGCCCCTTGAATCGCGCGGCAAGCGTCTCCTCGCCCATCGCGTCATAGATGTCAACGAGCAGCCGCCACACGCCCACATGGACGACGCGAAGCGCATACGCGCGCTCTGCCAAAAGACGCGCCTCGCGCAAATCGCCGAGAGCGAAGGAAAGAACCGCCCGGATAAACAAAGGCTCCGATTCATCGCTGCTCAAGGCGGCAAATTCCGCTGCCAGCTCTTTTGCCTGCGGCGGGAAGGAGCGCTGCTCCAAACAGCGGAAAAGCTGCTCTCGAAGCTCAAATACGCGTACTTCCCGCAGAGCCGCCGCCATGAGAGAAAGCCGCTCCTCCATCGGCGCATCGAGAATCATCGCACGCACCGCATCGAAAAAGCGCGTGCCGCCTTCGTACAGCAGGAAGCGATTCTCCGTTTGCAGGAAAATGACGGAACTGTCTTCATCCACAGGAAACAGCAGAAAGGGCAGCGCATCATAGGCGGGAAACACATGCGCTGCGGCAGGAACCTGCGCCTTCTGCGCCGCTTTTTCAGCCAATGTCGTACGCGCCCTCTCGTAGTTTTCGCACATAGAAGCAGCGTTCGGCACATAAAGAAGCTCCTGCAGAAAAGAGAGCATCTCCTCGTTTGGAAAACGATTGTACTGTTCCATAAGACTGAGCACGGCTGCCCGATAGCCCGCCGCATCTTCCGCAGCCGCCGTTTCCTGCATTCGTGCAATCAGCTGCAGCTCTTCTTCACACATCCTATCGCCGCCTTCCCTACTCGCTCTCCAAGACCATCTCATCGAGACTCCTGCCGCCCGGCACCATAGGAAGGACATCGACGTTGCCCGGCGCCACGACGTCGAGGAGCATAGGCTCCTCACCGGCAAGAGCCGCTTTGAGATCGGTCTCCAGCCGTGCCGGATCGTCGATGCGGAGCGCCTTGATACCCATCGCCTCGGCGAGTTTCACGAAATCCGTACGGCCGGGAAGAAGCGTTTCGGCGTAGTGCTTGTTGTAGAACATGCGCTGCCACTGTGTGACCATGCCGAGCACGCGGTTGTGTACGACGATGATCTTCACGGCGATGCCGTTATCCGCCGCCGTCGCCATCTCCTGGCAATTCATCATGATGCTGCCGTCGCCCGTGAAGAGGATGACCTGCTGGGCGGGGCGCGCGACTTTTGCGCCGATGGCGGCGGGCAGACCGTACCCCATCGTACCGAGACCGCCCGACGTCAGAAAGCGGCGCGGCTCCTTCGCATCATAATACTGCGCCGTCCACATCTGATGCTGCCCGACATCGGTCACGATGATCGCGTCATCATCGGCAAGCTTGCTGACCATCTCGACAATCTGCTGCGGCATGATGCAGCCTGCAATTTTTCTATAAGAAAGCGGCTTCTCACGATTCATCTCGACCGTGCTGCGGCTCCACTTCGAAAACCGGGTGTGAAAATCCACGCCGAGCGTGCGCAGCCTTTCCTTGAAAAGCGGCAGCGACCAGCGCAGATCGCCGAGGACGCGGCAGTCGGCGACGACGTTCTTGTTGACCTCGACGGGGTCAACCTCGAAGTGTACAATCCGCGCACGCGGCGCAAAGCCCGCAACGCAGCTTGTCACGCGGTCGTCGAACCGCATACCGACGGCAATGAGCAAATCGCACGTTTGAATCGCCATATTCGCCGCATACGTCCCGTGCATCCCCGCCATGCCGAGGAAGTTCTCCCGCGCATTCGGCACGCAGCCGATGCCCATGAGCGTCGTGACCACAGGCATACCCGTGCCGTCCAAGATCTCGCGGACGTCGTCCGCAACGCCTGCGAGCGTCACGCCGCCGCCTAGAATCATGAGCGGGCGCGTCGCCTCAGCGACCGCCTTTGCCGCCCGCTCTACCTCCGAAGGATCACCCGAAAAGTCTGCCGCATAGCCCTTCAAGTACACCTCTTCCGGGTATGCGTAATCAAGCTCCTGCGTGAAAACATCCTTGGCGATGTCAACCGTGACCGGTCCCGGCCGCCCCGTACGCGCGATGAAAAACGCTTCCTTCAGCACCTGCGGCAAATCCTTCGCCGCTTTCACGAGGTAGTTGTGCTTCGTGATCGGCGTCGTGATGCCGCAGATATCCGCCTCTTGAAAAGAGTCCTTGCCGATGTAAGGATTGCCGACCTGCCCGGTAATAGCGACGAGCGGGATCGAATCCATGTACGCCGTCGCGATGCCCGTCACGAGGTTCGTACCGCCCGGGCCGGACGTGGCAAGGCATACGCCGACCTCTCCCGTCGCACGCGCGTAGCCGTCCGCCGCATGAGCCGCGCCCTGCTCATGCCGCACAAGGATATGCGGAAACTTCTCCGTATAAATCGCATCGTACAGATCGAGCACCGCGCCGCCCGGATAGCCGAAAACGACTTTGACCCCCTCTTTGCGCAGGCTTTCCAAAACCGCCTGCGCCCCATTCATCTTCAAAACAAACACCTCACGTATCTTCTATACTTCTGCGCCGTCGAAAACCCGCGTCCTCAGCGACGAAACGCCCCATCTGCGAAAGCTCCTCACGCAAAGAAAGACGGCACTCCTCGGGCGTATCCCTGACGTATGCCTTTCCCGGATAGAGCGCGTACTTGCGGCGAAAATCGCCCTCCGTCACATTCGGCATCACGACATTCGCACCTGCGCACAGGATGCTTGCGCGCGCACCGCGTGCAAGCGTCTCCATCGCGGTCGTCGCCGGGATATTCGCCTCGGGCAAAAGAAGCCGCACGAGCGACACCATGCGCCGCGTCAGGCGGATGTCACCCGCCGCCGCCTTGCCGAGCGGCGTCTCGCCGTTCGGTATAAAAGGACCGATGCCCACCATATCCGCATCCAACGCTTGAAAAAAAAGGATGTCGCGCGCCAAAGACGCGACCGACTGTCCCGGCAGCCCCACGAGCGAACCCGTGCCGACCTCATAGCCGAGCCGCCGCAAAGAAGCAAGACACGCGCACCGCGCCGCAAAGCTCATGCCCGGATCGAGCCGCTCGTAAAGCTCCCGATCCGTCGTCTCGATGCGAAGCAAAAAGCGGCTTGCCCCCGCTTCCTTGAGCGCGCGATACTCCGCTTCGCTGCACTCACCGATAGAAAGCGTGATGACAAGCCCCAAAGCCCGTATTTCCCGCAGGACAGGCGAGAGCCTATCGACGTTCCAAAAGCTGTCCTCGCCCCCCTGCAGAACGACCGTCTTGTACCCATAGCCGCGTGCCTTTCGCGCCAAGCGCACGATCTCCTCGGGCGGCAGGCGATAGCGTTCAGCTCTTTCATTCTCTCGCCGCAGTCCGCAGTAAAGGCAGCTGCGGCGGCAAATATTAGAAAACTCAATCAGCCCTCGAAGATGTACGCCGTCGCCGACGTACCTCTTGCGCACACGATCCGCGGCGGCGGCAAGAAGCTCCTCCGCAGCGGACGACGACAAAAGCGCGGCGATCTCTCCCTCACACAGACGATGCTCCTCCTCCGCTTTTTCAATCAGCCGCTGCCACATCGTCTTTGAGCGCCTTCTCCTTCTCCGCTCCGGCGCCCGCCGCCAAAGCCCCGCGCTCATGCTCTTCGAGCCGCCTCAAATCATCCGCTGTCAAAACCTTCTTCGTCTGGGCGGCGATCTCCATACAATGCCCATGCTCATAAACCAGCACCGCCTCCAAGAATTTGCGCTCCAAGCTCTTTTCGGGCAGCTCCTTGATGATCGTCACTCTCTGCGGGAACGTCGTCGTCAGCGTCGACCATGTGTTGTCAAGATCGTCGGCGCGTTCCAAGGTCGAAGTCCCCGCCGCAAGATCAATGCGCAAATACGCCGCCTCACCCACGAGATTGTCGTAGCCGGCAAGCGACTCGCCGCGCCAGCGTCTCTTTGCGACGACGTCGGCGATCGCCACATCGTCATACGTCTGCAAGGTCGGCACGATAAGCACATTCGGATCAATCGCGCCGTCCTCCGTCAAGCCATAGTGCATGACACGCTTGTTAAAAAAATAATTGGCGCGTGCCGACGACTGCACCCATTCATAAATATTCGACGACACATACGGAGCCGCTCCTGCCGTCGCCGTAAGAACCATGAAGGGGAGAACCGCCGCCAGCCAATGCTTCATCTTCATAATCGCTCTCGTTCACTCCTCTTCCGTCAATCATCCGCCGCACGATAAAGACCGTCAAGCTCATACGGCGTTTCCTGATACACATAATAGTTGAGCCAATTCGCAAATAAGAGATTCGCCACCGAGCGCCAGCGCACGACGGGCGTCCGCGTCGGATCATCGGACGGATAATAATTCTGCGGAATCTCGATCGGAAGCCCCGCCGCCACATCGCGGTCATACTCCTGCTTCAACGACAGGGGATCATACTCCGCATGCCCCGTGATGAAGAACTGCCGCTTTTCGATGTTTGCAATCGCATAGACGCCTGCACGCCCCTCCGCCTCCGCCAGGATCGTCAGCTCCGGCACACGTTCGATATCCTCTTTTCGCATCTCCGTATGGCGCGAGTGCGGCACATAAAACTCATCGTCAAAGCCGCGAAACAGCCGCTCGTGCTCGATGCAAAGCCGATGCTTGTAGACGCCGAACACCTTCCGCTCCGTATCCTGCTTGTCGATGCCGTAGTGATAGTGAAGCCCCGCCTGCGCACCCCAGCATATATGAAACGCCGAATAGCAATGCTTCTTGCTCCACTCCATGATCTCTGCGACCTCGTCCCAGTAAGCGACCTCCTCAAAAGGCATCTGCTCAACGGGCGCGCCCGTGATGATGAAACCATCGTACTTCTTGTGGCGCACCTCAGCGAACGTACCATAAAACTCCGCGAGATAATCCTGCGACGTATGCTGCGGCACATAGGACTCCGTATAGATGAAGTCCACCTCGACCTGCAGCGGCGTATTGCCGAGCAGCCTAAGAAGCTGCGTCTCCGTCACCGACTTGTTCGGCATGAGGTTCAAAATCAAAAGCCGCAGCGGACGAATATCCTGACTATAGGCGCGTTCCGCATCCATGACGAAGATGTTCTCGCCTTCAAGCACCTGCGCCGCCGGCAAACTATTCGGTATTTTGATCGGCACGAAACCGCCTCACTTTCTCCAAGCGGCACAGCCGCCTCAATCGTGATTCAGTTTAGCATGAATGTGTAAAGGTGTCAAATGAGAAGGCTCCTGCTCGCAGGTGAACACCGCTTATTCTATTGTGTCACACGAAAAACCGAAAAGAGCTGTCCATGAAAAGTCACGCATCGCTTCACAGGCAACACCCGCTTCATAAATCTCCACAACACCGGCTGTCTCACCGCTCTTGAGCCACACCTTATCCTAACTGCGTGTAAAAATTTTTTATCGTCCCGCTCCCGCACCCCTTTCTTCCCACTCCCGCCATACCGCTTCATACGCCGCCTCGACTTCCCGCACATACCGTCGAAAGTTCATCAAGTGTGAAGCGAGCAGAATGTCGCGCTGCTTTTCGCGCAGCATCGCCAGCGTTTCGGGCGAAGCGGCAAGCAGCCCTGCGATCTCTGCATACTGCGCCGCACTCTCAGCGACGAGCTCGGCAAGCCCGGCATTTCGAAGGAGACTCGCGCCGAACCTCGCGCCGTGCGTCCTGCCCTTGAGCGTCACGACGGGCACGCCCATGTAAAGCGCCTCGCACGTCGTCAAGCCGCCCGTATAAGGGGCGGTATCGAGCGCGATATCCATATCCGCGTACTCGGCAAGGTAGTCTGCCGAAAAGCCGCGCAGCTCGACGCGCGACGCATCCAGCCCGAGGCGCAGGAAGCGTTCCGTCGCCAGCTCCCTGCCCTCCGCGCTGCCAAACAGACGGCTCTTCAAAAGCAGCCGCGCACCCGGCACATCTTCCAAAAGCCGCCGCCACAGAAGCAGCATCTCATCCGTGACCTTGCTGTAGTTGTTGAAGCAGCCAAAAGTAACGAAACCGCGCGTCAAACTTGGCGGCGGAGCAGCGTCCGGCATCGCGACGAACGGCAGATAGCAAAAATGGCTGTGCGGCAGAGAGAGCGGGCGCTCGCTCCCGACATCAGCCGCATCCGCATCAAGCACCATATCCCCCAGCACATAGTCGATCGTCGAAAGCCCCGTACGCCCCATGTAACCCAGCCCCGTGATCTGAACAGGCGCGGGCTTTCGCGCCAAAACAGGCAGGCAGTTGTCGCTCGTATGTCCCGAAAGATCAACGAGGATGTCAATCTCGTCTGCGGCAATCAAGCGCGCCGCATCGTCCGGCGAAAGCCCCAGGATATTTCGCCAGACGACGCCGTCCTGCTGCGCCATCGCACGCGACACGGCATCCTCGCGATTGTTCGCGTAGCAAAATACATCGAATCGTCCGCGATCAAACGCGCGTAAAAGCGGCAGGAGAAAGAACGCGACCGCATGATGGCGAAGATCGGGCGATATATAGCCGATGCGCAGACGCTCGTGCGCATGAAACATGAGCGGCACACGATCCTCTCGACAAAAGAAGCCGTCGAAGCCCGCAAGCAATCCTGCAAACGGCGCACGCTCTCCTTCAGAGACGTAGTTGAGCGCAAACAGCGCGTTGCTGTATTCCGCGATGCTCTGTGCGCCGTCCTCCTCCAAGCGGCTCGCGGCGAGAAACGCCTCGACACCGTCCGCCGCCCTTCCCGCAAGCGTCAGCGCCGAGCCGAGGAGACTATAACTCTCCGCCAAAAACTTTCGATAATAGACCGCCAACCCCGTCGGCGGCTCCTCGGCAAGCCGCGCTTCGAGCCACGCGATCAAAGCCTTGAGATGCGTCAGCTCCGTGCGCGTCCTGCCCTCCGCCTTCTCGATGTAGATCTCCTGCAGCGCCGCCCCCGGATGCTCGGGTGCGCTCTCGCGGATGCACGCAATCACCGCACGCGCCGCTTCGTAGTCGCCGAGCTGGACGAGCGACGCCGCCAACACATAGCGAAGCTCCGGAAAAAGATGCGCCGCAGGCGAAGCGGCTCCTTCGGACGCATCTCCCGACGCATCCGAAAGAGCCGACAGAGACGACAGCATCTCGCGCACCTCGCCATACCTCTCTGCCGCAAAAAGGCGGCTCGCCTCGCCGAGCAAATCGGCAGGCGAGCCGCCCTGCTGCGCTGTCGGCGGCTCGTATACCGAACCGCCGACAGCCGTCCTTTCGCGCATCCTACTGTGCTTTTCCATTCGTCTCCCCCTCATTCACGAAAAGCACCTTGCAGTACATCTCCTTCTTCTCGCGCACCAAAGAGAACGCCTCCTCGAAATCCGCAAAAGAGAACGTATGCGTCACAAGAGCCTCAGCGTCAACCGCATGACTGCGCATCGCATTCATCGCATCGAGCCACTCGGCAGGACGCGTGTTGAGACTGCTCTTCCACGCACCGTAAAGCTCGATCTCCTTCTGCAAGAGAAGATCATACATCAGTCCCGTCACCGACAAGCTCTTCTCCGGACGCCCCATAAGCACCACGCGCCCGCCGCGCTTCACCGAAAGGAGCGCCGTCTCCAGCGCACCGCCCTCGCCAAGCCCCTCGACGCACGCATCGGCGCCGCGCCCGCCCGTCAAGCGCATCACATAGTTATAAACGTCCGTACTCTCGACATCGACGGCCTGCAAAAAGCCCAAAGAACGCGCGAACGCCGCCTTTTCCATCGTACGCGCCACAAGCACGATGTTCCGCACGTCCGCCTCACGCGCCCAGCTCGCCAGAGCCAGCCCGATCGATCCCAAGCCGAAGATCAAGAGCGTAGATCCGGCTCCCACGCCCGCCTTTCGAAAAGCGTGCAGCGCCACCGCCGCAGGTCCCGTCAAAGCCGCCGCGCGAAAACTCACATCCGGCGGCAAAAAAACGAGATTCTGCTTCTTCACCGTCACGAACTCAGCCATGCCGCCCGCACGCTGCGCACCATAAAGTTCCATCTCGCCGCAGTCGCGCGGCCGCCCGTCGAGACACGCCATGCAATGCCCGCAAAAAAGCATCGGATACGCCACCGCCGCACGTCCGATCAGCGCGACATCCTCCGCCTCCACGATGCGTCCGGCGAACTCATGCCCAAGGATCCGCGGCTCTGCCTCCGCTCCCGTCTCATACACGCGCTTGACATCGGAAAGACTGATGCCCGACGCCTTGACCTCAAGCAGCACCTCACCCAACGCACACGCGGGCCGCGGAACCTCTTCCAAGCGCAAATCGTGCGCCCCGTAAAGCCGCAATGCCTTCATCCATGCCACACCCCTTCCATTTGACTTTCCTAACAGTATACCACACTTTGCGACTTACGCCTACTTTTGTATTTTCTAGATAAAAAGTCTTGCCTTTCTCCCCATTCTCCATTATAATACAAATATATACATGAAAGTCTTTGCTCGCCTAAGGAAAGGACGTGCAGCCTCATGGCTATCACCATCGGAAACAATCCCATCCGGCACTCGACCTTGCATCGTATCAACCATACATCCAACAATCTCGCGCGGCAGATCGCGAGCGGCACGAAGCATCCATCCGCCGTTTTTGGCCCTTCCGCCTACTCCATCGACATGCGCATGAACGCCAACATCGCCGCCGTCAGCCAATCGAATGCCAACGCACAGCGCACGAACGCCATGCTCAAGACGGCGGAAGGCGGCGTAAGCTCGTCCGCCGAAGTCCTCGGTCAGCTCCGGCAGACGCTCCTCAATGCCGCCAACGGCACAAACAGCGACTCCGACCGCCGCGACCTCGGCAAGATGGTCGATCAAGCCATCGCCACGCTCAACGACAACGCCGGAATCCGGTACAACGGCATGAATCTTCTCGACGGATCGAAGTCCGCGAGCGTCGCATCCCTCGACGGCTCCACCAGCGTCACGAACCTCGGCGACATGCGCTCTTCCGCACTCGGTCTCACCGACGCCAACGGCAAATCCACGCTGAACCTCGGCACCGACGCCGGCATCGCCGACGCCCTCGACAAAGTCACAACGGCGCTCAATAAAACGCTCGACCAGGCGACGACCATCGGCGCAGCGCAGCAGCGTCTCAATTATCAGTCGGCGAACTACGTCACGCAGGAAGAAAACCTCATGGCAGCCTCGACGACAAGCAACGGAACCGACATGGCAAAAGCCGCGAGCGAATTCAAGCAAAGTGATTTGCAGCAAAAACTCTTCCTCTTCGCACAAAAAGCGCAGATGAGCACAATGGCTTCCCATTACTCCGCCCTCGCCCTGCTGCGCTGACCATACAAGACGACAAAAATCCGGTCATCCGACCGGATTTTTTATTGCCTGCACGATCGAAAGCACAAATACATGCAGCCGCTCCGGCTTCCCACAGCTGCGCGATCCTCTCATCATCGGCAAAACCTCGACACAATCGCAAAAGAGGAGCCTCCCGCACTCGCGGGAAGCTCCTCTTTTGTATGGCTGCACGCGGCAATCATGCCGACGCTTTCGCCTTCTTCTTGATCTCTTCTTCTTCGTCGTCGCTGGTCTGGCTGAAGCCCTTGCCGTTGTAGTAGCCTGCACTGCCGCTTCTGCCCAGCGCATTGGCAAGACCCTGCTCGACAGCGCTGCGGCTGCCTGCTTTCGTACCTGCATTGACATCTGCGCCGGTACTGCCATTTGCAGCATTCGCGCCGACCTTCGCACCACGCTGCGCAGCGCTTGCGCTGCCCGTGCCGGCAGCTGCGGCAAGACTGCGGTCAACAGCGCCGACGGCGGGTGTCCCTTGCCCCGCGCGGTTCACACGGCTGCTGCCGGATGCGCCCATCGTGCCTGCACCGGCATTGCTCGGACGATAATAGCCGCCCGCATTTGCCGTGTTGCCGCTCTTGCCTGCATTGACGCCTGTCGTTCCAGCCGCTTTTGCAGTGCTGCCGCCGACGCCTGCACTTGATGTGCCGCCTGCAAGTGCGCTATTGCCGCTCTTGCCTGCATTGACGCCCGTCGTTCCAGCCGCTTTTGCAGCGCTGCCGCCGATGCCTGCACCCGAGGCACCGCCTGCAAGTGCGCTATTGCCGCTCTTGCCTGCTTTGGCTGCTTCATTTACCGCTGTGCCTGCGTCGTTTCGTCCGGCTTTCGCCGTCTTATCCGCACCGGCAATATTTCCTTTGCCTGCTGCACCTCCCGTGAGATTCGTGCCGCCGTCGACGATATTCGCCTGCGGCGTCTTTACGCTGCCATCATTGACGCCCTTATCTTTGTAAGAAAGCGCGGCGTCTTGATCCTTACGCTTCCCAAAGGTATTGTGCTGGTCGTAGGAGGCATTCTCATAAACCTTGCTGTCCGGGCGAATCGTACGATCCACACCGTCGATGCGCGGCGTGATAGAAAGCGGGTTCGCGATTTGCCACAGCGTATAATTCCTGCCGTAGTTGCCCACAGCTTCTTTATTGCTGTCGCGATACCAGCCGAAGATCGGCTGGGAACCGGGCGTATTGTAATCCACGCTTCCTTTGGGAGCATAGCGAACGATGGCGTCATCATTATACTTTCGAATATCCCCTGCGACTTCCTGCGTCAGGGCGCTGCCTCCATTCAAAGCAGCAGAGCCATCCTCAATATGACCGGTGAAATCCACCCCGCCTGCGCCCGCATACGTCGCTTTCCAATCGGAAACGACATGCAGCGTGCGGCGCTCAATTTCGCCTGCGCCATGAATGCTCTCGATGCTCGTATGACTGCCGTCCGCATTCCTCTTGAAGAGTTCATAGTTCTTCAGGACATCATCCGAACCGCTGAAGCTATACGTTACCTCGTGCTTCATAAGTTTATTCGGTTCCGCTGCCGTCGTCGCATTCGCATCGTCATAGGAAGCGTTTAGGAGACTCCTTGCACGCTGCTCCTCGCTCCTGCCGGCGGCGTCCTTCTTGCTGAGGAACGCCTCTTCCTTCGCGAGGACGTTGCCATCCTTGTCGATATTTTTGAAACGAAGGTTGTTCCACGCATCCTTGACGAGGTTGCCCTTGGCATCTCGGACATTGACATCGCGCCTGCCATCGTAGACCTTCCGCGCCATATCGGCGGTCGCTTCCAGTCTGCGGCGATAGATCGTACCGCGGTTCGGCTCGGTCTGAATCGTCGCCTCGAAAGAAATATTCTTCCCATCGACCTTCGTCTTTGTCAGTTCTTTGCCCGCTTTGTCAAGAAGCGTGTAGTTGCCGTTGTTCCAAGAAATATCGTACGTCACTCGCTTATCCGCGCGCGCCTTTTTGTTCGCATCGAGCGCACTGGCGTCTTCACTGTCGAAAGCGCCTTTGAAGTCCTTGACCTCCTTTCCATCCTCTTCCAAAGCGCGCCACAACTTATCATGCTCTTTGATATTCTCTTTGAGGAACTTGCCGTAAGCATTGTCCTTGACTTCCTTCGTGCCGTCGTACTGCTTCTGCACATCTTCTCTCTCAAGGGCAAAGGTCAGTCGCTTTGGCGTAATCGTGCCCTTAGCCTGCAAGATGTTGCCATACTCGGCATGTTTCTCATCTTTTGTCAAATTTGACGGATCAAGCTCATAATTGTTCGATACGGCGTCATCGTTCAGCTCAAGCTGACGATAGGTGATCGTATGCTGACCCGACAAGACTTCGCCGTTCGCCCCGCGCTTGACATTCTTCGTATCGTAGATGCCGCGGCGTTTGTTCAGCCCCGATGCAGGATTCGTTTGCCCTTCTTCTCGAATCCGATCGACATTTTTCAAAAGCACTTTCTCATCGCCGACGACGCCCGTCTGCGGTGCGCCTGTCGAGGAGAAGTGCAGCCCGCGCACATCCGCGTTCGTTGTGCCGTCATACTCTCGTGTGAGCGTTTCTTTCGGCGCAACGGCATCAAGCTCTACCTTGACCTTACGCTTGACGATCTCCGCCGAAGCATCGTAGGTATCCGTCTTGAGCTTGTAGTTACCAAGAGCGATCTTATCGGCATCGCTTGGATTATCGGGATTTTGCACGCTCTTGAGCGTCAGATTGTAATGCACGACCTTGCCGCTCTTGTTCTCCGTGTTGTACGCGCTGTAATCCTTACGATTTGCCAGCTCTTCCCACGTCTTTGCGTCCATCGTCGCATTCTTATCCTTAGCGCCTGTCTTGCGGTCATGGAATGCTTGATCGCCGGCAGGCGCCGTCGCAACGACCTTGACCGTGCCTTTGTCCTTATCCAAAATCGCAGGCTTATCATCCTTGCTGTCTTTTCCGGAAGACGCCTGATAGGCAAAATCCGGATGCTCCGAATCAAACGACTTGCCCTTGACGCGCAAGAGGTCTTTGACCGTATTCGTGCCGTCATAAATCTTCGCAATCGGCGCGGTATTCTTCGCATCCACCTCAATGGTGCGCGGCGTGATCTGAGCCGTGTAGCCGCTCCCGCCGTCAAGCAGACGCGCCGTCATATCGCCCTTATCCACTTCCCAGTCCTTATACTTTTTCTCTGACTTGAGCGTCTTTAAGCGATAGACGATGTCCTTCTTGTTATCCGTCAGCTTACTGTCGTTATACACATTGGCATCACGCTTGTCCGTTGTTCTCGTCGGATTTTCATAATACGGCATGTTCGCCGGATCATCGCCGGCGCCGCCATCAAGCTCATAGCCAAGCGTGATCGCGCCTTCTCCTGTACCGAGATCGACGGAAAGATGCAGCTTGTTGTAGAACTGCTGCTTGACATCCTGCTTGATTTTCTTGGTCTCTTCGGTATCGTTCTCTCCGATCGAACTGGCTTCGCCAAAGCTGTAATAGTGACCGTCCGCCCCCTTGATCTTGGCAAGGCTCGTACCGTCATAGGGCTTTTCAAAGCCGCCGATCCAAGTCTTTTTCAGCTTGACCGTCTTCGGCGTGATCTTGCCCGTGCCATAGGCGACATCGTTCGGCGCGACATAGGATTCTTTGCTCCCTTCGCCGTAGCCGTTATAGAAGTAGTTTCGAGCGCCCTCCCCTTCGGTATCGCGGTCGCGCAGACTCTTGAACGCTTCGTAAAGCCCTTCGAGCTGCACATCGCGATCTAAGACTGTACCTTCGCTGCCGTCTTTGCGCTTGACATGCGAATTTGGAGTGAAGCCGCTCTTATCTCCATCACCGTAAGTGCCGCGAATCTTTCCGACAGCTTCATCATCCAAGGAGAGACGCGAGCCGTCGTTTCCTTGGAGATAGAGCTTCTCCTTGAGCGCCTTCCGCCGCTTTTCCTGTTCCTTCGCATCGTTGGAAAGCGACTGCAACGCAGCGTTTCCGTCGTACTCTTTATCGAGTCCTTTGCGATTGAACTCGACCTTCCGATACCAGATATCGCCGCGACCGACGAGATTATACCCTTGATACTCCGCCGGCGCATCTTTCTGCGTAATGAGCCGATCGCTGCCGTCGTAAACTTCGAACGTATAGTTCTCATTGCTGTCGCCGTTCAGACGCAGCTTGTAGAATACGTCCTTCTTCTCGGGCGTCGCGTCGGGCGAGCGGTTTGCCTTCTTATCGCGATACTTCGGCGCAAGACTTCCGGCGTCGATCGTAACGCCGTCGAGCAGACCGCGGTCGTTCAGCGTGCCTTCCTTGTGATCCTTATTCGCCGCTTCGTCTTCCGCCGTATAGGTGCGCGGTCTCTCCGCTTTGATCAGCGTCGAGGGATCGACATGCTCATTTTCGTGCTCCTTGAGATCGCTGCCGACGCCTTCATAATAGCCATGCTTGACGTCCGTCGTACCGTCGTAGATCTTCTGCACATCCTGCACATTGAGCTTCACATGGCGTCGCGTAATCGTACCGATGCCGGCAAAATCCTTCTTGATCGTTTTGAGCTTCTCGCCGCCGGCTCCATTGTAGAGGAAGTTGTTCTCATCCATCGTGAAGGTAAACGTGACGTCCTTCTTCTCTCCGGCGTCTTTTGCCTTCAGCGTCTTGCCGCCAATCTCGGTATCCTTGTACTCACCCGTCGCCGAATAAGCGCCGTCGATATCCGTGATGTCCCACTTTTTCCCGGTGCTTTTGTTCGTGACCCAGACCCTAGCCTTGGAGTCCCTCAGCCGCTGCTTGGCGTTCGTGATGTCTTTCGTCCCATCGTACGTCTTTTTGATAGCGTCAGGCTTGAAGTCGGGATTGAGATCCATATCGCTGATCTCAAGCGGCGTGATCTTGCCTGCGCCCGTCAGCTTGTAGTAACCCGCTGTCGTATCGGCTTCAAGATTCTTGATGCCCTCCGTCGTCTGATAGACAAGGTTATAGTTGTTCGCCTGATCGACGAGCTGGATATGACTGTAGTTGACGGAGTTCGGCTTGCCATCTTTCGGCTTCACATTGGGATCGCGGTACTCTGCCCGATACTCTTTCTTGTCTGGCGTAGGCGTATTATTGAGCGTTGCTGTACCTTCATAGGCACCGTCGGCTTTGACCGCAGCCTTCGTCGTATCGTAGTATACGCCGCCAAGTTTGAGCTTCGAGAGGATGTTGCCTTCAACGGTATCGGTGTTCTTATTGCCATCGTAGACTTTCTGCGCTTCATCTGCCTTGACGAGAAGGTTTGCTTTCTTGACGGTTCCTACATCGGTAAGCTCCGCCTTGCCTGCATCCGTGCGAATCGTCGTACCGACGACATTGTTCAGCGTCGATCCACTTGCGCGGTTGGCGTCGAGATCGCTCTTTTTATAGATGCGATAGTTGTCATTCGCACCATCGGAAAGCGTGATCTTATACGTCACCTTCTTGTTTTCGCCGGCATTCTTATCGTCAAATTCCCCCTTCGCAGACCAAGTATCGCCGTCAAGAAGTCCCGTCGCGCGGTTCTTGAGCCTGTCGTCGGAGAACTCCGCGCCCGCAGCATCGAGGAGCTTGATCGACTTCGCGGCATTGGAGTTCGACAGATCCTTATCCTCGATATCCTCGTTGGCATTCGTATCTTTGTTGTAGCTCTTCGCATCTTTCGTACCGTCGTAGTACTTCATGAGATTCGGATGAACGGTATCGGCAAACGCCATGCGGCGCTCGATGTCGCCCGAGCCGATGAGCTTATTCGTATTCAGCTCATAGTTCCCCGCATCGTCGCCCGTAAGCTCGAATTCATACGCCACATCATAGATGTTCTGCGCCGCCGCGAATGGATCGACCGTCGCATTCTTCCCATCATGCTTGGCGTCCGTATCCCCCGCCTTCTTCTCGTACTGCGCTTTTTTGATATGAAGTTTCGCCGTATCTTTGTCTTCCTCGATGACACCCTCGTACTTCACATTGCCGCTCGCCGCTACATTCGTCTTGTCGTAGACCTTGCGGAGATCCGTCATCTTCTCGAGAGTTGCCGTCACTTTTTTCTTCTTGATGTTGCCCGTCGTCTTATAGGTGAACGTGCCGTTCGCCATGCTCGAATCGGTGAAGTCAAAGTTCTTCAGCGCGCTTGTATCGAAGTTCATCTGAAGTTCGACGTCTTTGCCGTCGGCAGCGTCTTTCGCTCGCTTGCCGCCGCCCGCCAGATACTTTGCGTCCGTGACGGACGTATGCTTTTTATCGACGGTGATCTTTTCTGTGCCGTCCTCGACGTAGATACGTTCGATAAGATCGTTCCATGCTTGATGCGTCTTATCCTCTTTCGCCGCCTTACCCACGACATACTCGTTGCCGTCGTAGATCTTTTCAGGATGCGCCGTCTTCAGCCCGATCTTGAGCTTATCGCTCGTGACCTTGCGCTTGTCGATCAGACCATAGCCTGTCATCGTATAGTACGACAGCTCACCGTTGCTATCAGGAATCGTATCCTTATCCAAAAACTTGATTTTTTCATCCGAATCCTTATAAGCCAGGCGATAGTTGCCTGCGTCCGCTCCCGTGAGCTTGATGCGGCGATAGGTCACATACGTTTTCTGCTTTTTCTTTGCCTCCGCTGAATCTCCCGCATTGGCATCGGCGGCGTTGTAGTAACGGTAATACTTGCTCGCATCGCCCGTGCCGCCTTTCGTTTCGTCGATCTCATTGAGATGGACATCATCGATTACGCCATTGGTGGTTTTTTCATCATTTTTACCCGGAGCAGACTCATGCGTGAGCGGCGCATCCAACGTCAGCCTGCCTTGCCCTGCTTTGACATCAATATCGCCGTTATACTGGCGCTTGACATCGTCCGGCGCCTTGACAAGGTGCGTTTTCGGAGCAATCTTGCCGCTTCCTGTAAGCGGCGCCGTGTCCTTATCCCACTTCCGTCCATCCAGATGGTAGAATGTATAATTCGTCTGCACACCTTCAACACTCGGCGTATAGACGACTTTCTGAGAATAGTCCTCCCCTTCTTTTCCTGCATTTCGGCTCTGATAGGCGCCCGTTGAACTATTTTGCACCTCATCGCCCCCCCCGCTCTGGGCGATGCCTTCGTTCCATGCTTTACCGCTCATCGTGACGAGTTGGTTGCCTCGCCAACCATTCGGCAGTATCAACCTCGTCGTCCCATCATAAGTCTTCGTAGGCGTTCCTTCCGCCAGGCTGCCAAGTCCCACATAGACTCGACGCGACTGAATATAGCCAACGCCATCCTTCTTGAAAGTGATTTTGTTGCCGGCCACAGTGTATTTACCGCCATCGACCTCAGCGTTATTCAAATCGCCAAGCTCATAATTTTGCATCGTATCGCCCTGAAGCGTAATCGTATACTCGACGCCGTAAGCTTTGGCGTCTTTATGCAAAGTAGCTGCGTCATCTTCCTTCGCATTCGCATTCGGCGCTCGGAAATCGCCGGTATTCTCGTCCTTATTGTAATATCTGGATTCGGTTTTTTCGAATTTAAAGCCCACATCTTCCTGAAGCGGCGTGCCGTCAACCGTGACCTCTTTCAAACCGTCACGAGGAGCGTCAACCGTTGTATCATAGGTCCTTGTGACGCGATCCTTTAGGAGCATCTTGAAGCTAGTTTTCGTCAGCCTCGCTTTCGTGATATCGCCCAATCCCTCTGCCATATCAGCAATCCAATAGTTGCCGCTTTCATCGCCGGCTGTACCCTTGACGAGCGCCTTGGAAATGCCTTCATATTTTACGGTATAGTCGGTACCGCGATTTTTGACTTTCGTGCCGTCTTTATAGTATGTTCCCTTGATGGAGCTTGTGGCTTCCGTATTAAGGCTGACCTTGTTTTCATCGCCGCTGACAACGCCCGTCAACGTATAGCCGCTCTGCTTCACCTGGGCAGGCGCCACGTCGGACGTGTTGTTGTAGCTGCGCGTCACCTTGTTAAACTGTGCTTTCAGCTCTTTCGGATCAATCGTGCCCGTGCCTTTGACATTGTCCTTTGTCGCCTGCGCCGTTCCGCCGGCGTTGAAGGTGTAGTTCGTCGCCGCATGACCGCCGTCGCCTTCAAGGGTAAACGTATAGTAGACATCCTTGCCGTTCGCAAGCCCCTTCTTCGTGTCGGCCGCATCACGAACGACGTTTTTATCAGCGGCGCTTGCGGCGGGCTCGCCCTGCTTACGATAGACTGCCGTGACCGTGACCGTTGCACCATCCGAGCCTGTGCCTTTATTCTCCGTATCGCCGACGAGCGTCTTCGAGCCGGATGCATAGCCGACCCAGCCTTTGCCCATCGTCAGATACTTACGATCATCTGTATCACCCTCGACGACGTTGGTCTTGCCGTCATACGTCTTGTCGATGCCCGTCTTTTTGAGCAAGTCAACGTCAATGACGCGCGGCGTGATCTTGCCCTCGCCCGTGACGTCGTATTTGCTGCCGGATGCGGCATCGACGCCGCCGATCTTGTAGTTGGACAGGACGTCCTCGCCATTCGCATTTTCATTATTTGTAGCCGTCACTTGATAGGCGACTTTTTTCGCTTCCGAAACATTCTTGGTCGCAGTCGTACCGTCGTCTTTTCGGAACTCGCCCTTGCCGCTTTCCAGTGTGAAGTCGATCTTATCGACATCGTCTTCGATCAGACCTTCATCGTTATTGACGCCTGTAGCCCCCGCCTTTTTCGCGGTAATCTTTTTATTCGCATCCGACGCACCGTTGGGTTTTATCCATTCAGTGCTGCCGTCATACTCCTTTGTCGCCGCGCCGCCGTTCCAGAGGAAGGTGTCTTTGTTGATATTGCGGCGGCTGATCGTGCCGTCTCCGAAGAGCGTACCCGATGCTTTGACGGCGTCTTTATCCTCTGCCGCTTGTGTGCCTGTATCGACATCTGTGACAGCTTCACGATAGAGGACATTACTCGTATTGCCCTTCTCGACGAGCTTATAGTTTTTCGCTTCTGTCCCTTCGAGCTTGATGCCGCCGTAGGCAACGGCGTGCGAGCCTGCATTTTTCGCGTTGTCAGCGTTGGCTTTCTTTTCCTTCTTATAGTTGACCTTGATTTTATCGTTCTCAGTGTCCGACGCCGCGTAGCCGTTCAGCTTTGCTTTCTCCGTATCAGCCGCGATGATACCATCCAGCTTCAGCGTGGGATCTGTTCCAGCGCTCTTTTTATACGCGTCCTTGACCGAGGATTTGCCGTCATAGATCTTATCGATGCCTGTCTTTTTCGTCAGCTCGACCGTGACTTCTTTTTGCAGGATATTGCCCTTGCGCGGCGTACCTGAAAGATCAAGCGAATTTGCTTTAATATCCTCATAATTTTTGGCATCATCCCCCGTAAAGGTCAGACTGCCGCCAAGCGTCAACGTACGATTATAGCCGACATCTTTCCCGTCAAACGTCGCCGTAAGGTGATCGGTATTGACCGTGACATCGTCGCCCTTGATCAGACCTTCCGTTTCCACAGTCGTTGTGCCCGACGGCGTATACAACGCCTGTTTCAGCGCTTCCTTTGCATCATTATTACCGTCGTATATCTTTTGAATCGGTCGGCCATTCGTTCCCAACTTTCCCTTGACGCGGCGCGGATCGATCTTGATATTCGCGCCCGCGATGTCGTAGCCATGTTGATCGCTGTGGAGAAGCGCTGACGTGCCGGCGTTGCGGCGGCCTTGCCCATCAGAGAGTTTGATGCCGCCATCATGCGTGCCGACGATGTCAAAGTCAGACAAGTCATCTGCCGCCTGTGTAGAATCCGACTTTTTCACCGCACGCCGCGCCAAGGCATCGTATGTGCGGCTTGAACTTTTGCCGTTATTCACTGTCGGTGTGGAAGAATCCAGCCTCTTCGTGTAATCCTCTGCCTTACCGCCGCTATGTGTGCCATCCGACTTAGAAAATTCGGCATACGAATACTCCGCCTGCACCGTACCCTGCATAAAGGCGGTGAGAAGCGGATTCGACTGTCCCGCGAAGATACGCCACGTCTTGTTCGCGCCGCCCTCGTCGGAGATGTCCCAGCCGGCGTAGGTGTCTTTTTGCTTGGCATCGCCATCCGTCGTACCGGCGCCATGCGTTACGCTCGCTTTATCCGTCCCATTGAGCGCATACGAACGGGATGTATTTGCACCATCTTCACTTTTCCCTACTTTTGAGCCTTGCGTCGTATAGACGTCTTTGATGAACATATCCGTATCTGTGCGCGGATCGCCAAAAACAGCGTTTCCGCCGTTAAGCGCACCTGTGTTGTAGACGGCATATATTCTGCTTTTACCATACGGTCTAGCCACCAAACCAGCGCTTTTATCACCGCCGAGATCCATTGTATTGTAGGCGGTATCAAGATACGATCCGTCCAGCCTGCCTACGATACCGCCCGCCATAGAGGAAGAACTGCTGCCGATCTTCTTCCCATTCGCTGCCGCATTATAGACGGCACTGATGATCGTACCCTCGGTCGCTTGTCCAACAAGACCGCCGCCATACTCGACTGCGGAAAGATCTGCGTCCCGCAAGCCGACATTCATGATGGTCGCGCCTTTTGTCTTGCCGAAAAGCCCCGAAAATTGATACTTCTTTTCATCACCCGATGGATCCGTTGCACCGGCGCTCAGCTTCAAGCCCTTGATCTCATGGAACATGCCGTCAAATCTGCCGGTAAAAGGCGTCGTATTATCACCAATCGACGTATGGGGATCATCGGAAAGCGTAATATCGTTATGCAGCATATAGTTGCCGGTAAGGTCATTTTTAATATTTTTCAGCTCATCCGCCGTCTTGACCAGCTTATAGAAATTTTCATCGCTAAGATTCTTATACTTACTTGCCGTCGGCTTGGTCTTCGTCGCTTCATAGCCTATATGCACATATCCCGTATACGGGCGAACTACCTTAGAGTCTACCGTAAGCGCTCTTGTATCTGACAGTGCATAAACTTCATTCGACTTGATGTTATCATCGTTCAAGATGCGGACGCTCTTGCCTTCAAGGACGATCTTACTCGCCTGTACCGATCCCGCTCCATCGACAAGGCTGACGACATCGGCTTTCGCCGTGGCAGCCGCCTGTCCTGTCGATGTATCAATAATCGTCCCCGCACCGATCTTCGCGCGTTCCGTTGATGTCGAATCTAAATCCGAATAATCAACCCCCGTCAAATCGCGTGTCGTCGCATAAAGGCTACCGACATCAACGGTCGCCCCCTGTCCGAAGATAACACCATGCGTATTGGCAATATAGACATTGTCGCCGCCCTTCATCGTGCCGTCAATGCGCGATGTCACCTTTCCTGTGACGATATTGAGGTAATTGTTCGTTTTATTCCCCCCATCGAACGTCACAGTTTCGCCGCTCTTAATGGAAAAATCCTTCCAACCAATGACATTATTCCGTTCCGTACTCGTGATCTGTGTCGCACCGTTCGGATTATCAAGCGTTACCTTCCCCGCCTTATAGCTGTCACCCGCAATCACACCGCCATCATGAATAGGCGCACCGTGCGCGGTCGAGGCAATGCCGAGAAGTCCGGCGAAGAGACCGAGACTGACTTGACAAGCCAAGGCATCTTTCCTTTTCGTTCCTCTCATTTCTAATCTTCCTTTCTATCGTAAGAGAAGCCACCACAAAATGTGGTGGCTTTTTTCTTTCCTTCTCGGCTCCTGCCCTCAGGCAGGGGAGCATGGGCGGCAAAAGCCACTCATGGATTACTGCAAGAGACTCAGCACGCCGCTCGACGACTGATTCGCCTGTGCGAGCATCGCCTGCGCCGACTGCGTGAGGATGTTGCTCTTCGTGTAGTCGGTCATCGCTTTCGCCATATCAGCGTCGCGGATCACCGACTCGGCATTCTGCGTGTTCTCACTCGCCGTGACGATATTCGACGAGGTGAACTGCAGACGTGCCTGCGCCGCGCCGAGCACGGTCTGCTGATCGAGGCACATGCTGATGGCGTTTTCAATGACATTGACCGCTGCATTCGCACGATCGCGCGTCGTGATCTGGATGGCTTTCGCGTCCGCTCCCATCATGCCGAGCGCCTGTGCATGCATATCGGTAAAGCCGACCTTGACGGCTTGGTTCGAGCGCGTGCCGATCTGAAAGACCATAGCATTGTCCGGCGTCGGATCTTGCGCGCGCACCGTCATCTGGAACTTATCAAACATATTGTTCTGCGACTTCTTGATATTGCCCTGTGAATCCGTCAAGCAGAAGGTCACGCCGCCAATCTGCCCCTCCGTACCTCCGTTCTTCGCGCGAATGGAGAGAGCGCTCTTTCCGTCTGCCGTATGAACTTTATGCCCGTATTGATCTACGCCGACTTCAGAAAGATCCGTCTGCGTATACGTTTCCATATCCGTCCCACCGGGATTCGGCACATACAGTCCACCCTTGCTTGCATCATTCTGAATGCAGTCACTCAACGTAAGATCACCGACACGGAAAGTCTTTGCATAGGTCTTCCCATCCTTGATATAGGAAATCGTCATGTAATCTGTCTTCGATATCCCCAGACTATTGCCATTCCGATCCTTATAATCCGTGAGCTTCGTAGTCCCTGCATCAAGCCCCTCTTTAAATGCCTGATTCGCCCACGAGGACTTTGTGCCTTGATTATTGCCATCCCTAACCACCTGATTGTTGTACATACCGCTCATCAGGACCTTGCCATTGTACTGTGCATTCGCGTTGTCGTTGATCTGATCGACCATCGCGTTCATTTCCTTCTGAATCGTCGCACGGTCGTCGTCGGTGTTCGTGTCGTTCGCGGCATTGATGCACTTGTCCTTGAGGGTGCGCAGGATGTCGATGGTCGACGCCACCGCACCCTCGGCGACCTTCATCATGCTGTTGCCGTTCTGCGTGTTCTGGTTGTCCTGATCGAGCGCACGGATCTGCACGCGCATACGCTCGGAGATCGACATGCCCGAGGGATCGTCCCCTGCGCTGTTGATCTTCATACCCGAAGAGACTTGGTTCAAACTCTTCGCGCGGTCTTTCTCGTTCTTGTTCAGCGTGTTCAGCGTATTCGCTGCCTGCATGTTGTTCTTTACTACCAATGGCACAGCAAAAACCTCCCTGATCGTCATGACGCCACAGCCAAAAGAAATGCGCTTCCCTACGCCGCAGCCGTCCTCCCTGATATGCCCAAGAGACCCTGCCGGCCTCCTTTTCACTTTACAGCAATTATATCGTAGCTTCCTCGATTTTCCTTAAGAGTCGTGATGATTTTTTTCAAAGGACAATAGCCCTTTGTGTCCAGAATGCCGCCCGTCTTTTGCACAGCTCAGCGCCGTTTCCTCCATCTTGGCAGGAGAAGCCCTGTATCAGCGTTTCCTTAAGGAAACACGGATAAATTCAGCCGCCCATCTTCACACATCTGCACTGTCCTCTCGTCGTCAACAAATCCTCGACGTAGC